>CAZVFF010000005.1:22316-24792 GCA_964626395.1 uncultured Iamiaceae bacterium
GGGGGGCCGGGTGGCGGGGCGGCCGCGGTGTGGGGGGCCCCGACCGCGGGGCGGGGGGGGCCGCGCGCCACCGCCGCAGCCGTCACCGTCGCCCCGGTGTTGCAGGCACGCCGGAAGCGGCGACACCTGCAACGGAACCTGGGTTCCGAGGTGGCCGGACTGTTCGAGTTGGCCGCACGCGCGGTGCGTTCGGGTGTCGCGTTCTCCGATGCGCTCGCCGCGGTCGCCGTCACTCGGCCGGGTCCCGCCGCCGAGCTGGTCGTCGCCGCGTTCGACGGCCGTTGCCGAACGCGCGGTCCCTCGCACGGTCGACCGGGCGTCGGGACGACGCTCGGGGTGGTCACCGCCGTGGCGGGCATGGTCGGTGGGACCACCGGCGGAACCGCACGCGGACTCGAGGCCGGAGCGATGATCCTCCGGGAACGGGAACGAGCCGATTGGGAGATCGCCGCCGGCATCGCGCAGGCGCGGACCTCAGCGTTGCTGCTCGGTGGCGCGCCGATCGTGTTGGCCGGAGCGGCGATGGTGCTCGTCCCCGGCGGGATCGCCGGGCTCCTCACCGATCCGTTCACCCTGGGCGCACTGGTCCTGGGTGGGGTCGCCGAGGTCGTCGGCCTGTGGTGGACACGCCACCTGATCCGGGGCGTGGAGGGGAGCGTCTCGTGAGCATCCGACGTTCCGTTCGCGACCGGGCAGCGGCACTGGGGGCGGGGGTGCCGGTCGGGTCCCCCCGCCCCGACCCACCACGAGATCCCCTGGGCTCCCTTGGTCGTGGAGCGACCGGGGTGCTGGAACGTCTGGCGATCGTCCAGCCGGGCACCGGCGACGCCGCCGCGGACCGGATCCGGGGCGCCGCGCTCGTCTTCGCCGGTGCGTGCGCGGTGGTGTCGCCACCGGTTGGAGCGCTCGTCGCGGTGGGGGGCTGGAACGTGCCGGGTCTGGTGGCGTCGCGTCGTTCCCGCCGGGAGGACCGCACCCTCGACGACGAGGTGTTCCTCGCTGTCCAGTTGTGCGTGCTCGCCGTGCACACCGGCGCGACCGTTCCCGCGACCGTCGCCGCCATCGCGCCGCACCTGCCCGGTCGGCTCGGTGCCGCGCTGCGACGCGCCACCGAGCGCCATCACGATGGCGAATTGTTCGTCGACACGCTCTCCGCCGTCGTCACCGAACTGGGTGAACCGGTCGTGCCCCTCGTCGAGGTGCTCCGCGCCGCGTACGTCGACGGCGACCGGATCGAACCCGCGTTGGTCCGTCTCGGTGACCGGCTGCGGGACCGCCGGCGCCGCGCCACCGAGGCAGAGGTTCGACGGCTCTCGGTGCGGCTGTTGTTGCCCCTGGTGTGCTGCTCGTTGCCCGGGTTCGTCCTCATCGCGGTCGTGCCCCTGGCCGTCGACGCACTCGGTGGCCTGGTCCACTGAGCGATCGGGGCGCCCGACGCCCCCCGTTGCGGTTCCATCCGAAACGAACAGGAGGTCCCGACATGTGGACCCTCATCATGAAACACCTCATTGCGTTGCGGCTCCGCCTACGCGCACGACTGCGGTTGTCACCGTGTTCCCGCGCTGACGCCGGTCAGACGACCGCGGAGTACGCACTGGTGCTGCTGGGAGCCGCGTCGCTGGCGTTGCTGCTGATCGCGTGGGCGGCACAGACCGGCCGGATCGGCGCGCTGTTCGACACGATCTTCGACCACGTCGTCGGCGAAGCGACGTGACACACAGCGGTCGGCAGCGGCGCCACGGGTCGGTCACCCGGTCCGAGCGGGGGCAGGCGACCGTCGAATTCGCGCTCGTGCTGCCGTTGCTGCTGTTGCTTACCGTGGCGGTCGTCCAGGTCGCCCGGGTCACCGCACACCAGATCGCCGTGGTCGACGCGGCGCGTGCCGGTGCCCGGGTGGCCGCCGTGGGTCCGGACGACGCGGCGGTCCGCGCCGCCCTGGAACGCACACCGGACCATGCGGTGCGGGTGGAACGCGTCGACGGTGACCCGGGACTGGTGACCGTGAGCGTGACCGGTTCGGTGCAGCTTCTGCCCGGACTGGGGTTCTCCACGATCCATCCGGCTGCGGCGTCGACGATGGCGGTCGAGACACCCCCGTGACCGCAGGGCACGGACCGGTCCCCGCCCGGGGTCCGGCGCGCTCAGCCGTCCAGAACGGCGTGGGCGAGCGCGATCGCGCCGGCCTTGTCCAACGGCTCGTTCCCGTTGCCGCACTTGGGGGACTGCACACACGACGGGCACCCCGTCGCGCAACCGCACGCCTCGAGCATCTCCAGAGTGGTGGCCAGGTGCCGATCCACCGCCGTGAAGGCCAGCTCGGCGATCCCGATCCCACCGGGATGGCCGTCGTGGATCGCGATCGTCGCCGCTCCGGTGTCGGGATGCCACGGCGTCGAGATCCCCCCGACGTCCCACCGGTCGCAGATCGCGAACAGCGGCAGCATCCCGATCGCGGCGTGTTCCAGTGCGTGCAGGG
>CAZVFF010000006.1:0-18675 GCA_964626395.1 uncultured Iamiaceae bacterium
CCGCCAAACTGGGTGCCGATGTGCAGTTGGTCGGCGACGACCTGTTCGTCACCAACACCGAACGGCTCGCCCGTGGCATCTCGCAGGACGTCGCCAACTCCATTCTGGTGAAGGTCAACCAGATCGGCACGCTCACCGAGGCCCTCGACGCCGTCGAGCTGGCCCACCGGTCCGGCTACACCGCCGTGATGTCGCACCGTTCCGGTGAAACCGAGGACGTCACGATCGCGGACCTGGCCGTGGCCACCAACTGTGGGCAGATCAAGACGGGCGCTCCCGCGCGCAGCGACCGGGTCGGTAAGTACAACCAGCTGTTGCGCATCGAGGAGGCGCTCGGCGACGCCGCGGTGTTCCGTGGCGCGGCGGCTCTGGCCGGTGCCCGGGGACGATGAAGGACGACGGACGCCCGAACCGTCGGCGACGCATCGCGATCGGTGTCGCCGCCGTCGTCGCGACCGGTGTCCTGTCGATGTTGTTCCTCGGCCCCGGTCCGTTCCGTGTCTGGCAGTCCCAACGCGCCGAGACCGCCGAGTTGAACAACCGCATCGCCGCGCTCGACCGGGCGAACGAACGACTCGAAGCCCGTGCCACGCAGCTGCGTGACCCCGAGGCGATCACCGAGTTGGCACGCCGTGACTACGGCATGGTGCCCGAGGGGTCCAAGGCGTACGCGATCCTGCCGGCCCCCGCACCCGACCATCGTCCCGGTGGGGTGTGGCCGTTCGTGGTGTTGCAAGCCGACCCCGACGGGCCTTGACCGGACCCGCAGACCGGGACGCCGTCGAAAGGCTGCTGGGTCGACCGGCCCGCGGTGCGTTCCGGGTCGTGGCCCGTCACGCCGACGGCTCGCCCGTGGTGATCGAGAACGCACCGCTGCTCGACGACGGCACCCCCATGCCCACCCGGTGGTGGCTGGTCGGTGAACCCGAACGCACCCGGGTCGGCCGTCTGGAATCCGAATCGGGTGTGGCACGCGCCGAAGCCGCGGTGGATCCGGCCCGCCTGGCCGACGCGCACCGCCGCTACGCCGCCGAACGTGACGCCGCGCTGCCCGTCGGCCACACCGGTCCGCGACCCTCCGGTGGGGTGGGCGGGACACGGCGCGGGGTGAAGTGTCTGCACGCCCACTACGCCTGGTGGCTCGTGGGCGGCGACGACCCGGTCGGGGCCTGGGTGGCCGGACAACTGGCCGCCCGGGGCGAGGAATCCGAGGTGCGGTCCGACCGGTCCGACGGTGCCGCCGGACCGGTCGTCGCGGCGATCGACTGCGGGACGAACTCGACCCGGCTGCTGATCGCACGCCGCGACGCCGACGGTACGTTGGTCACCCTGGGTCGGGAGATGCGGATCACGCGGCTCGGCCAGGGGGTGGATGCGACCGGACATCTGGATCCCGACGCGATTCGACGCACCCTGGAGGTCCTCGGCTCCTACCGGGAGATGATGGACGGATACGGCGTCGGTCCGGTCCGGGTGACGGCCACCTCGGCGGCCCGCGACGCGTCGAACCGGGACGACTTCTTCGGACCGGCCACCACGGTGATCGGCACCGCGCCCGAGTTGTTGTCGGGCAGCGAGGAGGCGGCCTTGTCGTTCGCGGGTGCGACCGCGGAGTTGACCGGCCGGCCGGGCCGTTACCTGGTCGTCGATGTCGGCGGCGGATCCACCGAATTCGCCGTGGGCGACATCGACGGCGAAGGCGCGGTCACACCGGGGGGTGCCGAGTCGGTCGATCTGGGTTGTGTGCGGATCACCGAACGGTTCCTGACCTCCGATCCGCCCACCGCCGGCCAGCTGGACGCGGCCCGCGCCCACTGCGCGGCGATCATCGCGCCCGTGTTGGACCGGCTCGGGGGCGCCCGGCACCCGGACGTGTTCGTGGGCCTGGCCGGAACGGTGTCGACCCTCGCTGCGATCGACCAGGGCCTGGTCGGCTACGACCGGGATCGCGTCCACCACCACCGGCTCGGCGCGGACCGCATCCGCGAACTCGCCGCACATCTGGCGTCGATCGGGCCGGACGAACGTGCCGGGGTGCCCGGCATGGAGGCCGGACGGGTGGGGGTGATCGTCGGTGGCACGGTCGTCCTGTCGGTCGTCCTCGACGCCGTCGACGTCGACGGTCTGGTGACTTCGGAAGCCGACATCCTCGATGGGTTGGCGGCGTCGTTGTCCCCCGGTGGGCCGGATCCCCACCGACCGTTCGTGTCGCCCCGACCCGGGAGCCGGTGCGGGTCTTGAGAGGGCGAGCGGACGGGTTGCCCGGTTCGCCGCCCGCCGGGTTTCACATCGCGACGTCATCGTCCTCGGAAAGGCGCTCGGTGCCTTCCCTTCGTCGTCTTCCTCGCCCTGTCCGCCCGGACGAACGGCTCACTACCTGAACCACCTGTCCGTTCGCCCTCTAACATGCGCGGGTGATGCGTCGGAACGCGAGAGCCCGAGGTGCCCGTCGTCGGGCACCGGAACCGGCGATCTTCGGACGTCGTGTCGTGCTGCGTCCCCTGGTCGTCGGTGATTTCGACGCGTGGCACGACGTGCGGGTCGTCAATGCCGACTGGTTGGAACCGTGGGAGCCCAGACGCAACCCGCACGCGCCGGACCCGATCCGGGACCGTGACGCGTTCGCCATGCGGTGCAGCGCCCGGGACCGGGAACGCCAACTCGGACACGGTTACGGGTTCGGGATCTTCGTCGACGGTGACTTCGTGGGGGAGATCAACTTGTCGTCGATCCAGCGGGGCGCGTTCCAGAGCGGCTACGTGGGCTACTGGATCGCCCGTTCGGCCGCCGGGCACGGGTACATGCCCGAGTCGGTGGTCACCCTGTTCCGGTACGCGTTCGACGAGCTGTACCTGCACCGGTTGCAGGTGTCGATCATTCCCCGCAACGCCCGGTCACGGCGGGTGATGGAGAAGCTGCGGGTCCGTGACGAAGGCGTCGCGCAGCGTTATCTGGAGATCGACGGTGTCTGGGAGGACCACGTGCGGTACGCGATGACCGCCGAGGAATGGGACATCCGCCGCGACGAACTCGAGTCCGCCTGGTTGTGAGTCGTGTGGCTCGGTGGTGCCGGTCAGCGGTCGAACGACCACACCTGGTCGGTCAACTCACGGGCGACGGCGTCGTCGAGTGAACCGACCGCGGTGATCCCGCCCAATGTGGTCTTGACCCGTTCCAGCAGTTCCCGGTCGGCGGCCGCCGCGGTCCGCGCCATTTCCCGGGCCCGTTCGGTGACATCGTCGGCGCCGACCACTTCCCACACCAGGCCCGTCCGCAGGGCCCGTGCCGAATCGATCGGTTCACCGAACAGCACCGCGGCGGCGGCCGTCTGGGGCGACGCGATCCGTTGCAACATCCAGGTGTGCCCACCCCCGGGGTGCAGGCCCAGTTGCACGAACCGCGGGTCGAACAACGCGTCCGGTCCGGCCACACGCACGTCGCAGGCCAACGCCAGGTTCATCCCGGCACCCACCGCCGGGCCGTCGACCGCGGCGATCGTCGGGACCGGACAGCGCGCCACGCGCAGGAAACCCTCGTAGATCGCGCCGAGACGCGAGGCGGCCTCGTCGGGGTTGTCCGACACGCCGTCGAGCAGTGCACGGTCCGCTCCGGCACAGAACGCGGGTGGGGCCGCGGCCACCACGACCGCACGGACGCCGCCGGCCACCTCGATCGCATCGAACGCCGCGATCAGTTCGGCGACCATGTCGAGGCTCAAGGCGTTGCGTCGGGCCGGGTCGTTCAGCTCGACGACCGCGATGTGTCCGGAGAAGTCCAGTTCGACCAGTGCCATCGCCGTTCAGTTCCCTCCGGCGGTGTCGTCGCGGACCACGGCGGGGGAGTGGCGGAAGAACTGCTCCACGTCGCGCTCGTACCGGTAGGCGCGTCGGTCGTCGCCGACGACGTTGCGCAGACGCACCGCTTCGTTGAAGGCCGCGACCGCGCCGGCCGAGGTGTAGTCGTAGGCGAACCCGGTGGCTTTCAGGCGGGAGTTGTCCACGCCACGGCCGTAGCGCAACAGCGAGAGCAGTTCGTCGGGCAGGTCCACGCCGAGGCGCCGCAACGGTAGCGCGGCCAGCCCGGTGCCGAAGGGCGGCATCGGGACCGTCTTCTTGTCGCAGATCGCGGCGATTTCGCTCCAGGGCAGCAGCCCGTCGCCGGTCACGTTGAAGATCCCCGGGATGCCGTTGTCGAGCACGTGGATGATCGTGCGGATCACGTCGTCCTCGTGCACCAGTTGGAACCGTGGGTCGAAACCCAGGATCGACGGCACCAACGGCAGCTGCAACGCCTTGGTGAGCGGGGTGACGATCGTCGGACCGATCACGTTCGAGAACCGCAGCAGGCTGACGGTGACGTGGGGGTTGTCGATCGCGAAGTCCCGCACGTAGGAGTCGACCTCGACCAGGTTGCGTTCCACCCGGGTGCGGGGCGGCGACGAACGCCCGGTGTCCTCGGTGAACCAGACCGGGTCGCGGGGATCCGAGCCGTACACCAACGCCGAGGACTTCACCACCACGTTGCGTACCGTGCTCGACGCGGCGGTCGCCGCGGCGAACAGGTTCATCGTGCCGATCACGTTGATCTCGTGCATCCGGCGGGCGGCCATCTGGGTGGAGTCGACGACCAGGAAGGTGTGCACGATCGTGTCGATCTTCGCGGCGCGCACGATCCGTTCCAGGATCGAGTACTCCTCGTCGGAACGCACGTACTCGGTGCGTTCCAGGGGGATCTTGGGGCCGTCCCGGTCGAGACCGACGATCACGTCGACGTCGTCCTCGGCTTCGAGTTGTTGCGCGACCCGACCGCCCCAGAACGTGCCGAGCCCGGTGACCAGTATGCGTCTGCCCATGGTGCCCCTAGCCCCGCCAGACCGATCGCCGGTGGGCGAGCATGTCGTAGAGGGCGTCCTGGATGCGGTTGCGGATCATCTCGGAAGCGTCCATGATCCGATTGCGTGAATACCGGGGCTGGTCGGGTTCCACGTCGAAGGTGACCGGCTCGAGGACCCGGATCGTGAACTTGGCCGGGAAGTACGCGATCGACGCCAACGGACCGAGAACCGGTGCGAGGGCCATGTTCGCGGTGATCGGGAAATAGGGGATGCCCAACGCCTTGGACAGCGCCGGGACGCGGGCGACGACCGGCATGGACTCCTCGGCACCGACCACCGCGACCGGGATGATCGGCACACCGGCACGCATGGCGATCTGCACATAGCCGCCGCGGCCGAAACGACGCAGCTGGTAACGCTGGGAATAGTGCTTGGACGGGCCCTTGGTGCCCTCGGGGAACACGAGCGCGAGCTGTTGTTGCTCCCGCAGGATCCGGTAGGCGTTGTCGGGGTGGGCGACCACGCCGCCGCTGCGGGACCACAGGGTGCCCACCACCGGCAGCGACCGGAACATGTGGTCGGCCAGGCCGTACACCGGTCGGGACAGGTCCCGTTCGATCCCGTGCATGATCGCGGGGGCGTCCGAGGGGATCGCTCCGGCGTGGTTGGCGACCAGCAGCGCACCGCCGGTGGTCGGGATACGGTCGAAGTGTTCCCAGGAGACCCGGAACCAGTTCGAGTAGATCGGGTCGTAGACGCGCCGGACCAGCCGTCGCATGTTCTCGGACCGTCCCCACTCGTCGACGTCGGAACGCCGGGCCGGGTCGTGGGGGGCGTTGTCGAGCGGGTCGCGCACCGTGGGAGGTTCGTGACGGACCGGCACCAGTTCGGTCGTGGTCGCAGCGGTCTTGTTCGACGCCCGCTTCGCCGCGGTCTTCTTCGACGGCTTCGTCGCCTTCTCGGCGGCGGGGGTGTCGGCGGATGCGGCCATGGCGGGCCAGGTTACCCGGCGTCGGCCAGGTGGTTCCGCCCGATCTCGCAGTCCTCCAGCAACGGACACCACCTGCAGGCGATCGACGGCCGACGCACCGCTTCGTGGTCGTCGTGGTCCAGGGCGAGCTTCTCGTTCACGCCGTCGACGACCCGTGCCGCGGTCGCGGTCAGGATCCCCTCGGTCACCGTTTCGGTTTCCAGCACCCCACCGGAAAGGTAGGCGGTGACCAGCAGGCGTGGGGGCACACCCGTGCGCAGCGTGTCGACGAGCGCGTAGAACCGCAGATCGTGACGGTGTTCGGGCGACCGACCACCGGTCTTGTGGTCGACGATGATCTTGCGGGCCCGGGTGCCCGACCCGACGGGTTGGCCCAGGGTGAGGTCGGCCTGGCCCTTCAGCACGACCTTCCCGCCGGCCACCTCGGCCCACAGGCGTGCCTCGGTGGCGGGACGCATCGCGGGCACCAGCGGCGGCCAGGTTTCCAGGAAACCGCCGACCAGGGTGCCACAGGCCGACCGGAGCTCGGCCCGCCCGGCCGGGTCCAGGGTGGACACGAACTCGGTGGCCCAGTGGTCGGTCGCCCCGATCCGGTCGATCGCGGCGTCCACCAGATCGAGCGGTGTGGGCGTGCCGGGCCAGTGGATGCCCAGTTCCAGGGCCTTGTGGGTGATCGTGCCCCGCACGGTCGGAATGGACGGTTCGAACGGACGTGATTCGCCGTCGAGGTAGCGGGCCTGGCAGCCGTGGACCCCGTTGAGCAGGTGCTTCGTGACGGTGAGGGGTTTCGTGTCGGCCACACGGTCGGCGGCCGGAGCGAGCCCGGCCTCCAGCTGTTCGCGCAGCCCCGTGGCCAGGTCGGTCGGGAATTCGGTACGCGCGTCGGTGTCGCCCGCACCCAGGGTGGCCAGCGTCCGACATTGGGTCGGGTTCAGCGTCACATCGGTCGACATCGGTGCGCGCATCCTAGGAGGATCGGACGATGGTCCGCGGTGGGGCACGCAGCGGTCGGCTCGTACCGTCGGCGAGAGGCGGTCCGGTCGGGCCGGTCAGGACCTCCGGGCGGTCAGATCGGCGTGGAAGCGGGCCAGCGCGGCGTTCGCGTCGCGGTGTTCGTCGGCTTCGAGCAACGCGATCAGTGTCTCGGCCTCCTCCAGGCACACCTCGCAGTCGTTCAGGTGGATCCGCAGGGCGTGGGGGAGTCCGGTTCCGTCGTCGACGAAACCCTGGACGAACTCGTCGATCATCTCGAAACAGTCGTCGCAGCTGATCCACGGATCGATGTGACGGACGAACGGCACGACGTGGTCGGGGACCACACCCGGTGCGCGGCCGTCGGGTCCTTCGGAACGGTTCATCAGCTCGCGACTCCTGCTTCGATGTCCAGAAAACCCCGGTCGGTCAGCTCGCGGCGCAGACGCTGGCGGGCATCGTGGACCGTCTTGTACAGCGAACTCCGGCTGGAACCGGTCCGGTGCGCGTACACGTCGATGGGCACGCCGTCGACGAGCAGCGCACGTACCACCCGTCGCTGATGGGCGGTGAGCACGACGTCGATCGCGATTTTCAGTGCCTCGGCGGTTTCCCGCGCCGTCGCGTAGGCCTCGGGGCCGTGGCCGGAGCCGCCGACGTCGGCCTCGTCCAGTTCGACGGTGCGGTCGCTCCAGATCGCCCGCCGCGCTTCGGTGGACGCCTGGTAGATCCCGAACTTGTAGATCCACGTCGACAAGCGGCTCCGCCCCTCGAACGAATCGAGTCTGGCGAGCACCGCGACCGTCGCGTCGTCGGCTGCGCCGTGGATGATCTCCTCGGTGCGTTCACGCCCCAACGAGGCGGTGATACCACCCATGCGGCCCACCTGGAACCGGGCGGCCTTCAACAGTTGCCCGTGGAGCCGACGCATGGCGGTCACCTGCGCCGACCCGGTGCCACGCAGGTCGGTGATCCACTGTTGATCGTCGGGATGGATCCCGTGCTCGGGTGCCATGTGGTGCCTGCTGTCACTCGTCCAGGGGTGACCTCGGAACCGTCCATACATGGTTGGTGGTTCCACCCGGGCTGGATCTTACCGATTTGCGGTCCTCTTCGGGTCCGGTCGGCCCGACGTCGGCGTGACGACGAGCCGCCCTCCCCGAAATTTCCGACGGATCCGGTAAGGAATCGGCACCGGGCACCACGAACCTTTCCGACAGAGCAACTCCCCATCGTCGGTCGAAAGGAAATCCGATGAATCCCAAGCCAACATCGCGCAGCGGACGCATGCGCGTCGTCGCCGTGGCGGTCACCGCCGCAGTGGTGCTGATCTCGGCGTGCAGCAGTTCCGGTGACTCGTCCACGTCGTCCGACGATGCCGCGGCGGTCACCACCGTCGCCGTCGCGGAATCGACACCGGCCGGTGACGGTGCATCCACCGCAGCGGCGACGATCGGCGCCGAACAGGTCGAGTTGACCCAGGCGCTGCGTCTGCTGTGGGCCCAGCACATGGAGTGGACCTACGAGGCCGTCACCGCGTACATCGCCGACGCGGAATCGGACCTGACCGCGGCGACGATCGACCGTCTGCTGCAGAACCAGCAGGACCTCGGTGACGCCATCGGCGTCTACTTCGGTTCCGAAGCCGGCGAGCAGAGCGCCGAACTGCTGACCGAACACATCGAAGGTGCGATCCCGGTGCTGGACGCCGCGCTCGCCGGTGACGAGGCGGCGCTGGACACCGCCATCCAGGACTGGTACGCGAACTCCGCCGAGATCGGCGAGACGATCGCGTCACTGAACCCGGAGCACTGGGACGACGACGTCTTCGTCGAGATGCTCCACGCCCACATCGAGCAGACCGTCGCGTACGCCGCGGACCAGGTCGGGGGTGACTACGCGCAGTCGATCGTGGACTACGACGAGGCCAAGCACCACATGCTCGAGTTGGCCGACGTGATGGCCGAAGGCATCGTCGCGGAGTTCCCCGACCAGTTCAGCGACACCGACGCGATCACCCCGTCGCAGTTGGAGCTCAGCAACACCCTGCGGGAGTTGTGGCACGAACACATGGAGTGGACCTACGCCGCGGTCACCGCGTACATCGCGGACGCCGAATCGGACCTGACCGCTGCGACGCTGGAACGGTTGTTGCAGAACCAGCAGGACCTCGGGGACGCGGTCGGCTCGTTCTTCGGTGACGAGGCCGGCCAGACGACCGCCGACCTGTTGACCGAACACATCGAGGGTGCGATCCCGGTGTTGGACGCTGCACTCGCCGGCGACGCCGCGGCGTTGGAGACCGCCGTGGAGGACTGGTACGCGAACTCCGCCGAGATCGGCCAGGCGATCGCCGCATTGAACCCGGACAACTGGCCGGTCGAGACCGTCGAGGCGATGATGCACGACCACATCGAACAGACGGTCGCCTACGCCTCGGCGCAGATCGAGGGCGACTACGCACAGTCGATCATCGACTACGAGACGGCCCAGCACCACATGCTCGGCCTCGCCGACGTCCTGGCGGACGGGATCGTGGCGGCCTTCCCGGACCAGTTCACCGACTGAACATCGCAGACCGTCGCTCGACTGCGTGGCCGCGAATCGTGCGGCGTGCACGTCGTGGAAGTCTCGGGAGCGGTACCGCGGGCTCGTCGGCCCGGGGTGCCGCTCCGGTCGGTCGTGGCGCCGAACGACACCGTCGGGACGGATCCGACCAGTGGAGACGCAACCGGTGAAGGTGTCGATCGTGGGGTCGGGGACCGTCGCCACGGACGAGGTCCGGGCGACCCTGGAACGGATGCTCGACGAATCCGGCGCGCACGAGCTGATGATCCAGGACCTGATCGCGGAACCGTCGGTGAGACGACGCTCCCGTGAACTGGTGGCCGACATGTTCGCCGCTTGAACGCGTCGACGCAGAAATGCCGGCCGCCGCACCGTTGCTGCGGGAGGTCACCGACCGGTGGTTCGAAGCCGACCGATCAGGATCGGGTCGTCCCGGCCCTGCGACCGACCTGCACTCGTGAGTAGACTAGCCACATGACCAACTCGGTTCGTCTCGCGGTCGGCGTCCACGAAGCCAAGACGCACCTGTCGCGTCTGCTGGAACGGGTCGAACAGGGTGAGGAGATCGACATCACCCGTCGGGGACACGTGGTGGCCAGACTCGTACCGAACCCGGCCGCCGGGGTTCCGGTCCTGGGATTGGACGAAGGAACGGCCCACATCGCCGACGACTTCGACGCTCCGCTGCCCGACGACCTGCTCGACGCCTTCGAGGCATGAGGTTCCTGCTCGACACCCACGTCTTCCTCTGGATGAACATCGCACCCCACCGGCTCGGTGATCGGCGGGGCCTGATCGTGGCCCCGGACAGCGAGCGCCTGCTGTCGGCTGCCTCGACGTGGGAGATCGCGATCAAGGTCGGCGTCGGCAAGCTCCGGCTTCCCGAACCCGTGGAGCGTTGGATCCCCACCCGGATGCGTGCCACCGCGACCCGCCGCCTGCCCGTCGAGCACCATCACGCCGCGAAGGTGGCGGGACTTCCCCTGCACCATCGTGATCCCTTCGACCGGTTGCTCGTGGCGCAGGCGCAGACACTCGACGTGCCGATCCTCACCGCGGATGACGTGCTCGGTCGTTACGACGTCGAGGTACTCCGAATCGGTCCGTAGATGACCACGGGCGCCCGTGGGCGCCTCGGGCGGTCCGCGAAGACCACCTCGGAGCAGCTCGATCCGGTCCCTCGACGCTGGACGGCCACCCGTCGTCGAGCGGTCACGATCGGGTGTCCATCCACGAACGATGCCGCGGGCCGGCGGGCCTTCCGAATCTGCGGACAGTCGCTGTGACGTGGCCCTCTCGCGAGACGAACCGGTGAACCGACCCGGCAGCCACGCTCGTCTCCACGAGCGCTCGATGGCGGAACTTCATCGAGCGCGCGAGACTCGCCCGGTCATGCACGATTCGAGACCCGGTCCGGCCGAGGACCCCCGGACCCGATCACCCCGCCGGACGCCCGTCGACGCTGCCCGATCAGCGTGACGACGGGCCGCCGCATCCGAGGAGTACGGATCTGAACCCGGAGCGCGACGAATCCGATGGATCGGACCCTGCGGTGGGCGCATCGGACGCGCGAACCGGCGCACCGGCCTCGGAACGTTCCGCCGACCGGCACCTGAGTTGGTTGTACCGCTTGTCCATCGGAGTGGTGGTCGCGCGCGTCGCGACCGCCGCCATCCGCCGTGGCCTGCAGGGATGGGAACCGGTGCACGACGTGGCGACCACCGTGGTGCGGATCCGTGACGTCTTCTCCGCTCGTCCCCCGCTGGTCGGCATGGCCGCACACCCGTCCTCGGGCGGTGACGCTGCGTATTCGTTCCCCGGGGCCCTGCACCTGTACCTGCTCGCGGTCCCGGTCGAGATCGCGGGCACCACCTGGGGGGTGTTGCTGGGGATGGCGGCCATCCAGATCGCCGTGTGTGTCACGACGCTGTGGCTGCTGCGACGTCTCGTGGGTGAACGTTGGGCGATCGTGGGGGCGATCGTGCTCGCCCTGCTCGTCTGGTCGATCGGTGGGGACATGCTGATCGACCCCCGCCCGATCGCGATCGGTGTGATCCCGTTGTTCGGGTTCTTCGTGGCCGCGTGGGCGGTCGCCGAGGGGGACGGTCCCGGCCTCGTGGTGTTCGCGTCGCTCGGCTCGTATCTGTTCCTGAACCAACTCGTCTTCGTGGTCGTCGCTCCGGTGGTCGGATGCGTCGCCGTGATCGGGTTCGTCGGGTGGTGCCGCCGGACCCGACGCCTCCGGCGTGACGATTGGCCGACGATCCGACGCTCCCGGACCCGCTGGGGGCTCGGCGCGCTCGCGATCGTCGTCGTCGCCTGGATCCCGCCCCTCATCGACCAGTTCGTGACCGGAGGGGGCAATCTGTCGCAGCTGTTCCGTGCCGGACTGTCGGGCGACATCGGATCGGAGTCCGCCGGGGACATCTCACCGACCCTCACAGGAGCCCTCGGTGTGGTCGCCTCGGTCACCGCGGTGCCCAGAGGCTGGCTTCCGCCGTCGTTCTCGCGGGTGCCCTTCGATGTCCACGGTGGCGGTACGCCGTTCGTCGTGGGTCTGGTCTGGACCCTGGCCCTGTTCGTGGTACTCGCCGGCGGTGCGGTGTACGCACATCGCCGGGGCCGTCGGGTGGTCGTTTCGGCGGTCGTGGTCGCCATCGCGGGATGGGTCGCCTATGTGGTCACCGCCCGACGGAATCCCGACAATCTCGGCTACCTCCCCCGCTATTTTCTGGGCTTGTGGTCCCTGGGGGCGTTCCTCTGGCTCGTCGCGGCGATCTGCATCGGCACGATGATCGCGCCGGCCGTGACCCGTCGGAGGGGGCCCGGTGTCGTGTCGACCGGTTCGGCCCTGGTCGCGGCGGTCGCTGTCGTGGTCGTCCTGTCGGTCTGGCGGGAACCACCGCGACCTTGGATCGTCCGTGACGTGCAGAGCACGGCCAACGCCGCACGGGTGCGTGACGCGGCCTCACGGGCCCCGCTGGACGGCGGCCCGGTCCTCGTCGAGACCGGCGTGTGGGCACCTTCGTTGCGTCGCTATTTCCCGAGCGTGCTGTTGGGACTCCAGGATGCCGGTGTCCCGTTCCGGGTGCGTTCGACCTTCGACGTCGAACAGTTCGGTGCCGGCCGTCGGGATCGTGGCGACCACTCGGCACGGATCCGCTTGTCCCGAGGGGATGAATTCGACGACGACGAGGAGCTGCTGATCACCGTGCGACCCGAACCGGGGCTGGATCCGGACCGCTTCGACGACATCGGAGAGCGCATCCTGGCCGGGGTCGCGGGCGGGTTGGTTCCTGCTCCGGGGTTGCGTCTGCAACCGCGGCAGCAGGTGATCCTCGATGAGGTACTCGCGGACCTCGAACGCACTCACGGTGATGCCGCGGAGTCGCTGGTACGGGATGATGAGTTCCTCGCCCTGTTGTCGGGGTTCGGTCTGGACCCCGACGTGGAGTTGGTCCACATCCCGGGGGTGAGCCGGGACGAGCAGTACCTGTGGGCCGCGGAGATCAAGAGGCGGCGCGGGAAGGGCACCGTGAACGTCTTCCTCCGCCGGGGGGCGTGAGGGACGAACGGGCGGGTCGGCGTCGGGCCGGGCGTGGTACGACTACCGCCGGGACACGCGGTGCGGACCACCGGTCGGAACGAGGGCCGGTCCAGCGCCGATGTCACACCCGGGTGGGAGTGTGGACACCGATGACAGCCGGTCCCACCTCCCTCGATTTCGCAACAGCAGCCCGGGCGCTCGGTCGCAGCGCTCGGGAGCTCGGACTCGTCGCCCCGACGTTCCGCAGTCCACCTCGGATCCCCGGAGTGGAACGCACGCTGCGCCGCTCGGGGAAGGGGTGGACGACGGTTTCGGTGCGTCTGGAGGGGCGCCCGATGGGCGCCGTCGTCGCCGACATGGTCGAAGGGGTCGTCGTCGCCAACGGGCTCGACGGTGGCGAAGCGACCAGGGTGCGGACCGCGTTGTGGGAGGGGGTGTCCGCACGCCTCACCGGCCCGGTGCGTGCCGCGTGAGAAGCGGCCGGGGGACAGCGGTAGTTTGGGTGCGCGCCCGGATGGCGGAACTGGTAGACGCGGAGGGCTTAAACCCCTCTGGCCCGGACCGGGCCGTGCGGGTTCGATCCCCGCTCCGGGCACCCAGCGGACCCGATCAGCGCAGCGACGCGATCACCTTCTCGAGCTCCTCCACCGGCGGGTCGCCGGTCACGACGACCTCGGTGTGGGAATCGGTGACCGTCAGCATGCCGATCGGTACGGTCTCGACCCGGGCGGTACGGCCGGAGAACATGCCCGAACCCACGTCGACGGTCTTCGTGTCCGAGCCGTCGGTTCCCGGGCCGTCGTCCGACGCGGCACCCGCCGGTCGGCCCGTCAACACGAGCTGACGGGAACCGTTGCGGTAGCAGACCACCACGGTGTGGGTCCCGGGGTCGACAGCCGTGGCGGTCAGCACGTATCCGGCGGGCAGATACGACGGTGTCGGCGTGGTCTCCTCCCGGGAGGTCAGCGCGCCCAACGCCATGGCCTCGAAGCCGTCGTCGGTGCGGGTGACCCGCGCGGTAGCGGGCGCCTCGGGGGCGAGGGGGAACCGCTCGTGCTGTTGGGAGATCGCGAGCTCCGAGAACTCGACCGTCACCAGCGTCCTGCCGTCGCGGCGCAACACCAACCGGGTGGGGAGCGCCAGGGAACGGTCGGCGGTGAGGACGACCTCGTCGGCGGGGATCCGATCCAGGATCCCCACCCCGGCGAGGGGTGCCGACGGTCGGTCGGGGTCGAGGGAACTGGTGACGTCCCACACGGTCCGTTCCACGACTTCGGGCCCTCCGGTTTCGGTGGTGGTCGTGGGCACGGTCCGGGTGACGACCGAACCGCCCGAACCGCTGCGTACGATCCGGATCGCGTCTGCGAGCAGATCACCGAGCGCATCGTCGGCCGACGCGGTCGGCGAGGGGGGACCGGGAGCGATGCCACCCCGCACGGTGGCGTGATCACCGTCCCCGTCGTCGCGGACGGTGGTGAACACCGACGTGTCCACGTCGTAGCCCTCGGCGAACGAACCGTCCCGGGCGGTGTTGCGCCACGATCCGGTGTTGGTGCGGACGAACTCGACGGTGTCGTCCGAGATCAGGTCGGTGCCGGGCGCGTCGAAGGCCACGACACCCCGGACGACGGTGTCGCCGGCGAGTGCCGCGTCGAGCTCGTCCAGGGTCTTCGCCGCGGTCTCACCCAGACCGGCGTCCCGTGTGGTCGCCCGGTGGGCGATCGACACGGCCGCTCCGACCAGTACGACGACCGAAACCAGGACCGCGACGACCAGACCGACCTTGCGCCACGGGAACGAACGGGGGTGCTGTTGTTCGATGCGGAACGCCATCCCCCGGGCGGCGTCGGTGCCGCTCGCCGAGGGAAAGGAATCCGACGGTGTCCCCGATCCGGTGTCGGCACGGTGTGAGGCCGTGGCGGCCGGCTGGGACTGTTCGATCAGCAGCCTGCGGCCCAGGTTGTCCCAGAAACCGGGGTGGTGGTCGGGGACATCGGAGGGCTCCAACGCCACGGCCGGGTCGGCCGGATCCGGGTCGGCCAGCGCCGAGGCGTGGTCCATGCCGCCCTCCACCAGACGGGCGGCTTCGCGCAGCGTCAACCCCGCCGCCCCGGTGGCCGCGAGCACCAGACGGGTCTCTGCGGGCAGCTCCAACGGGATCGGCGGCGCGCCGGCGCTGGTGCCGGGGTGCCGGTCCCAACGGCGGATCAGGTCCCGGGCGGTGCCGTCCGCGATCCCCAGCAACCAGGTGCGTGGCGCGGTGGTCGGGGCCAACGGCAGGCCACGGAACGCACGCAGGTAGACCTTGGCGCACAACTCGTCGAGTTGGTCCGGACCGGTCAGCGCCCACACCAGCGCCCGGACGGCATCGTCGTTGGACCGCAACAGTTCCGCGAACGCCCCGGTGTCGCCACGTTTCGCCCGCCGGATCGCGACGATGTCCCGGGCTTCGGCCTCGGTGGACCGGCTCGACACCGGCGTGCCGGCGCCGCGTGGGGCACCGGACGCGGGTGATTCGCCACCGTCGGTCGCGTACGCCTCGCCGGCCACATCGTGACCGAGGCGACGTTTCCGCTCCGCGCGCGACCGGGGGCGTTCCGTCATGGGGACGTCCCGGCGCGGGCCCGACGGAACCCACGCACCCGATCGCTGCGCATCGGCCGATACCGTAGCGAGAATATGTATCGACGTGCGCGCCCCTCGACGAGCCGCTGACCGGGGAACCAGACGTGTCCGACCGGTGGATCCCGAACCCGCGTCCGTTCCCGACGCGTCCTCCCGAGCAGTGGCCGGCGCCCTCCGAACCGGCTCCGTCGGCCGGCCGGGATGACGAACCCGCCACCGGACCCGAGCGTGACCGTGGCCGGGTCGCCATGATCCTCGGTGTGATCGGCGTGGCGCTGGCTGCGGCGATCGTCACCTACGCGGTACTCAGGCTCATCCGCCCACCCGATGCGCGGGTCGTCCCCGCCCCGTCCACCGTTCCCGCGACCACCACGACCACGACCCTGCCCCGGGGGCCCGCGATCACCCCGGCGGAACTCGCCGCGCTCACCGCGGACCTGGTGCCCTGGGTCGAGGATGCGCGCCGCCTCACCTTCGAGACACCGCCGAGCGTGGTGCTCGCGGACGAAGCCGGCTACGCCGCGGCGCTGGAAGCCCATCTGGCGGACAGCGACGACTGGCTCGAGCGCCTGGCCGTGCCCTTCGAGGTGTTGGGCTTGAACGCCAACGACGCCGACATGGCCGGAGCGTTACGGGCGTTCACCGGTGAGGACACAGCGGTGTTCTACGACCCGACCCACGCGGTCGTCCACGTCCGCCCCGTACCGGCCACGCCGTACGTGTCGGCGATGCTGGTCGTCGGACTCGTCGAGGCATTGGACGACCAGCATTTCGACACCGGCCCGGTCGCCGCACCCGACGGTTACGGGGACACCACGTTCGGGCTCGCGACCCTGGCCGGGGGCGACGCCTGGCGGATCGCGGCAACCTGGGCCGACGAACAGTCCACCGACGACCAGATGCGCATCCGCGACGAACTGCAGGCCCGACGCGGAAACGACTCGGACACCTCGGTCGTCCCCTCGGCGTTGGCGACCTGGCTGCGCTACCCGGCGGACAGCGGTGTGCGGTTCACCGCCAACATGGTCACCGCGACCTCGTCGGGGCCTCTCGACGCGGCCTTCCGCAACCCGCCGGACGGTTCCGCCCAGGTGCAGTCCCCGGCGCGGTTCACGGCACACATCGACCAGTTGGCCGTCGCCGTCCCCGACGTCGACGGTGATGTCGTTTCCGAGGGCACCTTCGGACGGTTGTTCCTGGAGGCGTTCCTGGGGCCGGTCGCGCCCGACGACATCGTGGCTCGGGCGATGAGCGGCTACCGGGGCGACACGCTCGTGGCCTACGAGTCGGCCGACCGCGGTTCGTGTGTCCGCGTGGACGTCACCACCGGGGACGCCGAGCCCGACAGTATGCACGACGCGCTCGATGCGTTCGCCGCGCAACGTGACGGTGCCGTCGTCCTCGTCGACGACCCGGACCGACCCGGTCGGGAACTGGTCCGCCTCGACCTGTGCGCCGGAGGGGGATCGGACCCCGACCGGACCACCACGACCGTCGACGGTGCGGCGGGCTCCGACTCGTCGTCCACGGTCCCGGGCGGTCCGCTTCCCTGACCGCACCGGTGGCCGGAGACCCCGCACGCGGATGGGCGGCGATCCGCGGTGGCTTCGCCGCGCTCCGCCGGCGCGACCGGCTCCTGCTCGCCCTGTTGGGTTCCACGTTGTTCTTCGACGGCTACGACCGCGGGATCATCTTCGTCGCGCTCACCCAGATCCGGGGCACCTTCGATCTGGACCAGTCCACGGCCAGTTGGTACCTGGCCGTGTTGTACCTGGGGGCGTTGCCTGCCGTACCGCTCGCGTTACGCGCCGACCGGATCGGCCGCAAACGTCTGTTGATCTGGTGCATCGTCGGCTACACGGTCGCCTCCGCGACCACGGCGTTCGCTCCGAACGTGGTGGTCTTCACGGCCTGCCAGTTCGTGGCACGACTGTTCCTGAACGCCGAATCCGCGATCGTGTGGGTATTGGCCGCCGAGGCGTTGCCGGCGCGTGCCCGGGGACTGGGGTTCGGATGGTTGCAGATGTCCAACGCGCTCGGCGTCGGGTTCGGCGCGATCCTGTTCGGTGCCGTGATCGACCCGGTCGGGTTGTCGTGGCGTTGGATGTACCTGGTGGGCGTGCCACCTCTCGTGGCGATCGCGTGGTTGCGTCGGTGGCTGCCCGAAAGCGAACGGTTCGAGGACGTCCGCCGACGGGGACGGATCCAGATGGATTGGCGGGTGTTGTTCCGGCCGCCGCACCGCAAGTGGATCGTGTTGATCCTCGTCACCGGGCTGCTGTTGAACTTCTCCCAGCAGGCGTCGTCGTTCGCAGTCGATTTCCTGCAGACCCAACGGTCCTTCGACGCGTCCCGGGCCAGTTTCATGCTGGTCCTGGCCGGGCTCCCCGGAATTCCCGCAATGGTGCTCGCCGGGGCGGTGTCGGACCGGCTGGGACGCCGCGTGGTGGGTTGTGTGCTGGCAGGACTGGGTATCGTCGGATCGATCGCGTTCTTCTGGCTCCCTGTCGGCGCGGTCGGTCTGGTGGTGTGCATGGTGATCATGCTGGTCGGCGCCCTGGGGGCCGGCCCGGTGCTCGACGCCTACTCGGCGGAACTGTTCGACACGAACGTGCGCAGCCAGGCCGTCGCGTGGGCGACGGTGGCCCGCGTCGGCGGGCAGGCCGCCAGCCTCGGGATCGGCGGGGTGCTGCTGGCGGCGCTTTCGAGTCTGCCGCTCACCGTCACGTTGTTGTCGATCGGTCCGCTGGTGGCGATCGTGATCATCTGGTTGCGGTTCCCCGACACCCACGGCCGGGAACTCGAGGCCGTCCACGCCGGTTGAACACTCCACGGACCGGGCGACCCGACGGCGCCGGTAGTGTCCCGATCATGACCTCCCCCGGAAGTGACGCGCCCACCCCCGACGAGTTGTTCGGCCTGAACGGAACGGTGGCGGTGGTCACCGGGGCGTCCAGCGGGTTGGGCGAACGGTTCGCCCGGGTGCTCCACGCCGCCGGCGCCGCCGTGGTCGTCGCCGCCCGACGGGTCGAACGTCTCGAGGAACTCGCCGGGTCACACGAACGGATGCGTGCGGTGCGCTGCGACGTGACCGACCCCGTCGACCGGATCGAGCTGATCGATGCCGCCGTCGGGTTC
>CAZVFF010000006.1:18685-24567 GCA_964626395.1 uncultured Iamiaceae bacterium
CGCCGCCGAGACCGATCGCAGCTTCGATGTGCTGGTCAACAACGCCGGGATGAACCGTGTCGTTCCGGCACTGGAGGAGTCGCTGGGCAGCTTCACCGAGGTGCTCGAGGTCAACCTCACCTCGGTGTTCGCGTTGTCCCAGGCCGCCGCCGGTCACTTCATCGGCTCCGGGGAGGGTGGGTCGATCGTGAACATCGCGTCGATGCTGGGTCTGGTCGCCTCGGCCCCGATCAACGAAGCGTCCTATGTGGCGTCCAAGTCCGGTGTCGTCGGCCTGACACGCGAGCTGGGTTGCCAGTGGGCCCGCAAAGGGGTGCGGGTCAACGCCATCGCCCCGGGTTGGTTCGAATCGGAGATGACCGCCGGGTCGATGTTCGGCGATGAACGCTCCGAGGCGTTCCTGACCCGCAACGCCCCGATCGGCCGGGGTGGTCACACGCACGAGCTCGACGGTGCGTTGCTGTTGTTGGCTTCGGGTGCAGGCAGCTACCTGGTGGGCCAGACGATCGCCGTCGACGGCGGATGGACCGCCCGCTGATCCGTCATGCCGGGCGTACCGGTCACGTCGCCGCCAGGCCCCGCAGCACCTCGGTCGTGGCCGCGGCATCCGGTTCGCTGAACGGTGCCGCGACGACCTCGGTCACCCCGGCATCGGACAGGTCGGTGATCCGGCGGGCCACCTCGTCGGCCGAGCCGATGATCGCCACGTCCTCGGGACCCTCCGCGCCCTCGCGGTCCAGCATCGCCCGGTAGAACGGCAACACCCCGTAGATCCGGAAGACCTTCGCGGCCCGTTCCCGGGCAGCGGCGACGTCGTCGGTGACCGCGACCGGCAACGCCGCGATGACCCGTTTGTCGGCGCCACCCGCCGCGGCCCGCAGGGTCGGCACGGTGTGGGTGGCCAGGGTCCGCTCGCCGGTCATCCAGGTGACGGTGCCGTCCGCGAACTCGGCGGCGAAACCCAGCATGCGTTCGCCCAACGCGGCGACCACCAGCCCGGGCGGTGCCGGGACGGCCACGTCGAGTTGCAGGTGCGTGGTGAGCCGGTCGGTTTCCACGTCGGTCTGCTCGCCGCGCAGCAGCGGCGCGATCGCGGCGAGGTATTCGGCCATGTAGGAGGCGGGCCGGTCGTACGCCAGGCCGAACATGTTCTCGATCACCGGGGCGTGGGACAGCCCGATGCCCAGGGTGAGCCGTCCGTTCGACGCGGACTGCACGGTGAGTGCCTGTTGGGCGAGCGCTCCCGGGTGACGGGGGTGGATCGGCACCACGCCGGTGCCCAACTCGATGCGGGGCACCTGCGCGCCGATCACCGCCAGGGTGGTCAGGGCGTCCAGACCGAAGATGTGGGGCATCCACACCGATCCGAACCCGTCGGCTTCGGCCCGTCGGGCCCGGTCGACGGCCGTCTCGACCCGGGAGGCGTCCCCGGCGAGGTCCCCCAGGAAAAGTCCGATGCGCATGTTGGTCGCTCCTGTCGTGGTTGTCAGCCGGTGAAACAGTCGATGATCTCGTCGACGTGGATGTCGACCGGGTTCGGGGCGTCGTCGGGTGCCTCCGGTTCCAACGGGGTCACCCCGAGGCGCACCACCACCAGGTCCCGTGCGGGCACACAGGTGATCCGTTGACCCTCGAAACCGTGCGCGGCGAACGTGCCGAGACCGTCGTCGTGGATCCACCAGTGCGACCCGTAGCCACAGGCGTGTCCGGTCGGCAGACCGATCGGCCGCCGGGCCTCGTCGATGCGTTCGGCGGGCACGACCGTCCGGCCGTCCCAGACCCCGCCACGTAGTGCGAGCAACCCGAACCGGGCGAAGTCCCGGGCGGTGGCCTGCACGTACGACGACGCCGTCCAGGTCCCCGCATCGTCGAAACGCGGTTCGGCCGAGGTCATCCCGATGGGGCCGAACAGGTGCTCGGCCAGCCACCGTCGCATCCCGTCGGCGTCGCCGCCCAGGCCCAGTACGGCCTGGAACGCCCGGGCCAGGACGTTCGTGGTGCCGCTCGAGTACACGAACCGGGTCGCCCGTGGCGTGGCCGGGGGGAACGACGCCGCGAACGCGCCCATGTCGTCCTTGCCGTCGCCGAAAAGCATGGCGATCACATCGGAGGGCTGCTCCGGCGAGTACTCCTCGGTCCAGTCCAGGCCCGAACACATGTGCAGCAGGTCCCGCCAGGTGATCCCGTGACGCGGGTCGCCGGGGTCGGCCCATTCGGGCACCGGTACGGGTGCGTCGAGGTCGATTCCGTGGTCGGCCATCGCGATGCCGATCGCGATCTGCAGCATCGACTTCGCCATCGACCACGAACCGAGCCGCACCTCCGGGCCGTCGTCGACGTGCTCGCCGGTGAAGATGTTGTCCACCCCCGGCCCGTAGCGCTCGCACACGATCCGACCGTGTTGGACGATCACCAACGCCCGGGTGACCCCCAGGTTCGGGCGTGGCCGGTCACCGAACGCCGCGTCGATCACCGCGTCCAGCCGGTCGGTGTCCACATCGACGGGCGCGCCCGTGGGCCACTCGTCGGTCGGCCACCGCACCCCGTCGGGTTGGCCCGGCAGGGGGGTCAGGTCGTCGGGCGACACCGGCACACGATCGGCTCCCATGTTCCGGCACGGTAGCCGGATCCGCGGGGGCGGTGTGTCACGCTGGTCCGATGCTCCAGGCCCGTGCAGTCCGTACCGAAGCGGGCGGGGTGACCCTGCTCGACGACGTGTCGTTCACGGTCTCCGATGGCGACAAGGTCGGCCTGGTGGGCCGCAACGGTGCCGGCAAGACGACCCTGCTCAAGGTGTTGGCCGGGGCCGAACCCGCATCGGGTGGCGATGTGCTGGTCAAGGGCGGTCTGGGGTACCTGCCCCAGGACCCCCGCATGGATTCGGTCCCGCCCGAAACACCGGCGATCACCCACGTGTTGTCCGGGCGCGGGTTCGACGAGGCGGCGGAACGGCTGGAGAAGCTGCGGCGCCGGGTCGCCGAGGACCCGTCGGACCGCAACATCGCCCGGTTCACCCGCGCCGAGGAACGGTTCGGTATCGAAGGGGGCTACGCCGCCGAAGCCGACGTGCGACGCCTCGCCGCCGGACTGGGGGTGACCGAAGGACGCCTGGATCTGCCGGTGGGGGCCCTGTCGGGTGGGGAACGTCGCCGGGTCGAGCTGGCACGGATCCTCTATGCCGGGTCCGACGTGTTGTTGCTCGACGAGCCCACGAACCACCTGGACGCGGACGCCAAGGAGTGGCTGCTGGGGTTCATGCGCAACTACACCGGCGCGTTGATCGTGATCAGCCACGACCTGGACCTGTTGGATTCGGAGATCACCCGGGTGCTGCACCTGGACCGTGGCGGCCACGACGACACCGGCACGATGGTCGAATACCGGGGCACCTACAGCCAGTACCTGGCCGCACGGGAACGCGACGAGGTCCGCCAGGCGAAGTTGGCAGCCGCGCAGGCCGCCGAGATCGACCGCTTGCAGACGGTGATCGACCGTTTCGGCGCGAAAGCCACCAAGGCGACGATGGCGAAGTCGATGGCGAAACGCATCGACCGGATCCGTGCCGACGCCGTGGCCGGGCCCCGCCACCAACGGGTCGCGCAGGTCACGTTCCCCGACCCGCCGCCCGCGAACCGGACCGTGTTCGAGGTCGCCGACCTCGCGAAGTCCTACGACGACAACGTCGTGTTCACCGACCTGACCTTCGACGCCGGGCGCGGCGACCGGTTGCTGGTGTTGGGCCTGAACGGTGCCGGCAAGACGTCGTTGCTCAAGATCCTCGCCGGGCGCACCGAACCCGACGCAGGCACGGTGCACTTCGGTGATCGGATCGTTCCGGGCTACTACGCCCAGGAACACGAGGGGATCGAACCGGGCCGGTCGTTGCTCGACCACATGCGTGACGCCTCACCGGGCGGGTCCGACGAGGTGCGCCGCGGGTTGCTCGCGATGTTCGGGTTGACCGGCGACAAGGTGTTCCAGGACGCCGGCACCCTGTCGGGTGGGGAGAAGACCAAACTGGCACTCGCCCAACTGGTGGCGGGGCGCCACAATCTGCTGTTGCTGGACGAACCGACCAACAACCTCGACCCGGGTTCGCGTGAGGCGATGGCCGACGCGCTCGCCTCGTGGCCCGGCACGGTCGTGCTGGTCAGCCACGACACCGAGTTCGTCCAGGCACTCGAACCGGGCCGGGTGTTGTTGCTGCCCGATGGTGAGTTCTCGAATTGGACGACCGAGTTCACCGACCTGATCGCGCTGAGCTGATCCGAGCGGGATGGCAGCAGTGGCGGGTACCGTCGTGGCATGACGCTCCTCGGTCGGACATCGGGCCCACTCGTTGTGGTCGCCGCGCTCGCCCTCGGCGCGGTCGGCGTCGTCGGCGTGGCGGCCGCACCGGTGGCCGGGGCGTGCAGCTGCGCGATGGCCGACGCCGCGGACGCCTTCGAGTCGTCGGTGGCGGTGTTCTCGGCGACGTCGATGGAACGACGCGACGAACGAGACGGTCGTGAGCGTGGTTCGGCCGACCCGGTCCGCTACGTGTTCGAGGTCGACCGCGTCTACAAGGGCGACGTCCACGCCACCCAGTCGGTCGTGACCGCGGCTTCCGGATCGTCGTGCGGGCTGGAATTGACCGGTCCGGGACCGTTCCTGGTCTTCACCCACGAGGACCCCGTGGTGGACGGCGAACCGATGACCCCCGGTGTGCTCGACGGTGAGTTGGTGTCCGGGCTGTGTTCGGGCACCCGGCAGGTGACCGACGAACAGCCGGTTCCGGCGTCCTTCGGTGCCGGGACGACCCCGACCTCCGGCAGTTCCCCGATCGGAGAACCCGGCTCGGGATCGGCGACGTGGTGGCCCTGGGCCGCAGGAGCCGCCGGTGTCCTGGTGGTCGCCGGGGGTGTCGTCGTCCTCGGTCGCCGCCGTCGTCGCGGTACCAGCTGAGGGTCCGGCCTGTTCGTCAGGCGGTGACCTGATCGCGCCGGGTCGAAACCAGCTCGCGCGACCAGGTCACCACGCTGACGCGGACGGTTCAATCGAAGATGGTGTAACTCACTTCCGAGACGCTGCACTCGGGCGTCGAACCTTCGGGACGGTCCGTCAGGCTCGTCACTTTCCATTGTTGACTCTGCCCGACGTCCATCCGGTTGGTGAAGGTCGAATCATCGGTGATCAGGTCACCGTCCTCGTTCACCCAACGCACCGAGACCTGGAAGGCCTGGGGCTCGTCCGAGGTGTTCTTGATCTTGCCGGTTGCCTGGAGACCGAGGAACTCGTCTTCGGTGCACTGCACCTCGGTGATCTCGTAGTCGTCGGGGTCGGCGACACCAACGGCCTTGTCGATCTCCTTGGCGACTTCGTTTCCAGCCAGCGCGAGGCAGCCGATGACCCCGATGCCGAACACGGCGAGTATGAGGAAAACGATGAGCCCGATCTTCAGGCAACCCGACTTCTGCTTCACGATGATCTGCTGGGGTGGCTGTTGTCCCGGTGCCGGTTGCCATCCCGTCGGTTGTTGCCATCCGGTCGGGGGCTGCTGTCCTGCAGGTTGTTGCCAGCCGGTCGGGGGCGGTTGCTGCCCTCCGGGCGGTGGGGGTGGTGGCTGCTGGTCACCGGGCGGTGGTGGCGGATTCCAACCTTCGTCCGGTGGCGGCGGATTCTGTGGCGGTGGCGGCTGATCGGACATCCGGATGGAACCCCTCCCTCGAGAATGTGGTCGCAGCACGGTAGCCGATCCTCGGGAGGCCGTCTCGCCACCCGGGTGCGCAACCGGCGGAGTCGGACCCGAGCACGATCGCGTCACACGAAGACGGCCGACCGGGCCCGTCCGGGTCGTCAGGGGGTGAGGACGATCTTGCCGAACAGGTCGCCCGATGCCATCC
>CAZVFF010000007.1:0-24483 GCA_964626395.1 uncultured Iamiaceae bacterium
GCGGACGCGCTGCGCGGCACCGAACCGGTCGGACTGGTCACCTCGGGCGGCACGGCTTCGATCACCCACGCGATGCTCGCCTACCGCGAACACGCCGCGCAGACCGGTGGCACCACCCGCCCCAACGTGGTCAAGCCCGAGACCGCGCACCCCGCGTTCGACAAGGCGTGCCACCTGTTCGGGATCGAGCTGCGCCAGGCGCCGATCGACCCGGACACCGGGCAGGTCGTCGTGGCCGAGCTGGCGAAGCTGATCGACGACGACACCGTCGCGATCGTCGGTTCGGCCTGCAACTACGGCTACGGCATCGTCGACCCGATCACCGAACTCGGTGCCCTCGCCCTCGACAGGGGCGTGGGGCTGCACGTGGATTGCTGCCTGGGCGGGTTCATCCTGCCCTTCGGCAAGGAACTCGGCTACGACATACCGGACTTCGACTTCCGGGTCCCCGGGGTCACCAGCATCTCGGCCGACACCCACAAGTACGGCTACTCGCTCAAGGGCACCTCGGTGGTCATGTTCGCCGACAAGGCGCTGCGCAACTCGCAGTACTTCTTCCTCACCGGCTGGTCCGGCGGCAAGTACACCTCGCCGGGCATGGACGGGTCACGGTCGGTCGGGTTGTTGGCGGCCACCTGGGCGTCGATGGTGTCGCTCGGCCACGAGGGCTACCTCGGCTATGCGAAGCAGATCTTCGAAACGTCGATGCGGATGCAGGAAGCGGTGCGGTCCCACCCCGAGTTGCGGCTCATCGGTTCGCCGACGTTCCTGTTCAGCTTCACCTCCGACGAGTTCGACGTGTACATCATCAACGACCGCATGCGCGAGAAGGGGTGGCGGTTCAACGGCCAGCAGTACCCGAACGCCCTGCACATGTGCGTCACCCGCCCCCAGACCGAACCGGGGGTCGTCGAGACCTTCGCGGCGGACCTCGCCGAAGCGGTGTCCTACGCCCGGGAACACCCCGACGAGACACCGTTCTCCGGCGCGGTCTACGGCGGCGTGGCCGGCGGGTTGACCGACGAGGCCGACGAGTTCATCCGCATGATCATGGCCGACATGCTCGACACCCAGCAGTCCCTGCCGCCCCTGGGTTGACCTCCCACCGAAATTCGTACGCAGAAGCCGCCGGAGGCGGCGAAAGCGTACGAATTTCGGAGAGGGTGGGGTGAGGCGGTCAGGCAGGTGCAGGGCCGACGCGCACCCCCGGGGGCGGGTCGGCGGGTGCGGGCACCTCGGTGATCGGGTCGTCCACGTCGTCGAACTCGCACCGCAACGCCCTGGTCATCACCGCGTGCATGTCGTACAGCGCGGTGATGTAGGTGAACTCGAGGATCTCCTCGTCGCCCAGGTGTTCCTGCAGGGCCGTGAACACCCCGTCGGCCACCCGGCCACCGTCGTACACCAATGCATCGGCGTAGGCCAGCAGCGCACGTTCGACCGGCGAGAAGCATTCGGCGACCTGCCAGTGGGGTATCGCCGCGATCTGTTCCTCGGGGACACCGGCGGACCGGGCCGACTTGCAGTGCTGGGAGAACACGAACCGGCTCGCACGGGCCCACCCGACCCGCAACTGACCCAACTCGCGCAGTTTCGGATCGATGTGGTGCGGGTTCTGGTACAACGCGAACCCGCCCACGCAGTGCTCCAGCACCGAGGGCACCAGCGCGAACGTCGTCCACCAGTTGCCGGGTGTGCCGTCGGCGGTGCCCGGTTCGGCCACCGGGTCGCGGTCACCGAACACGTAGTCGTACATTCCCAGCACGGTGCGGTCGTGGGTGTCCGAGCGGGCGACCTGACGGAGTCGGGGCATGGTGGGGGCCTTTCTGTCGATGGTGCGGGTCCGTCGATGACGTCGACGGCCGCCGGGCCGGGCCGACCGGTGGGGGCTCAGCCGACCGGTTCGCGGGACGGTTGTCGGGAGGGTTCGTGGGCGACGTCGCCGGGTCCGAAGTCACGGGTCCACGCGGCGAACTCCAACAGGATCCCGTCGGGGTCGAAGAAGTACACCGAGCGGACGTACACGTCGTCGGTGAGCGTCGGTGCGACACCCCACTCGGAGTCGTCGTGGTTGAGCACCTCGGTGTGTTCGATCCCGTTCGCGTCCAACAGCGCGACGTGGTCGTCGAACCGTTCGGCCGGGACCGAGAAGGCGAGATGGTTCATCGAACCCACCGCGGAGACCAGATCGAGGTCGGTCGGGAACGCCCGTGGTGCCGACACGCCGGGCCGCGCCGCGGGCGCCTCGGGGAACCAGAAGAACGCGAGGCAGTCGCCGTTGCCGATATCGAAGAAGAAGTGCTGACCCGAACCCTGCGGTAGTTCAACGGTCTTGATCAGCGGCAGACCGAGCACGCCCGAATAGAAGTCGACGGTGCGGCCCATGTCGGAACACACCAGCGCGATGTGGTTCACCCCACCGAAGTCGAAACCCCGTTCGTTCTCCATGTCGCGGACCCCCTGTGTCGTGGCGAACCGCTCGAAGCGTAGCGAAACCGATGGTGTCGGGGCGCCGATCACCGACCCCCGGCACACCCCGGGAATCCTCGGTAGTGTGGCCGATGCCACGACGTGACCCCCGGAGGGACCCCCTGCATGCGCTTCCGTTTCCTGCACGCAGCCGATCTGCACCTCGACACCCCCTTCACCCGCCTGACGGGCCTGTCCGAACGGATCGCGGACCATCTGCGTGACGCGTCGTTGCGTGCCTTCGACCGGCTCGTGGACACCGCCATCGCCGAGGACGTCGCCTTCGTGGTGTTCGCCGGCGACATCTACGACGGCCCCGAGCGGGGAGTCCGCGCCCAACTCGCCTTCCGTGACGGGTGCGCCCGGTTGGCCGACGCGGGCATCGTCACGTTCGTCGCGTACGGCAACCACGACCCCCTCGACGAGGGCTGGTCGGCGATCGCCGAATTCCCCGACGGGGTGCACATCTTCGGGTCCGACACCGTCGAGACCCACGAGGTGACCGTCGACGGGATCCTCGCGGCGACCGTGTCCGGGATCAGCTACGCCGTCGCCGACACGACCGACAACCTCAGCACCCGTTTCGGTGAGCCGAGTGGCCGTGGGTTCCACGTGGCGGTCCTCCACGCGAACGTCGGCGGGCACGCCGACTACGCGGCGTACAGCCCGTGCACCCTGGACGACCTGCGGAGTCGCGGCTACGACTACTGGGCGCTCGGACACATCCACAAACGGTCCGAGCTGGGCGATGGGCACCCGCTGGTCGTCTACCCCGGCAACCTGCAGGGACGCAGTCCGAAACCGTCCGAACGGGGTCCGAAGGGCGCCGTGATCGTCGAGGTCGACGACAACGTGGCCACGACCCGGTTCGTGGCTCTGGACAGCGTCCGGTTCGACCACGTCGAGGTGGACATCGACGGGTTGTCCCTGGACGGGCTCGAAACGGCGCTGGTGGACGCTTCAGCGCAGGCGCGCACCGTGGCCGGGGACCGGCCGGTCATCCGGCGCGGGCTGATCACCGGTCGGGGTGAGCTGCACGACGAGATGGCCGGAGCAGAACGACGGGAGGAACTGCTGTACCGGTTGCGGGACCTCGCCCGGCACAGCGAACCGTTCCTGTGGTGGGACGACCTGACCTGGCGGACCGGTCCCGAGATCGACGTGACCGAACGGGCCGGCGGCGACGACTTCGTGGGCGACCTGCTCCGCCAGGCGTCCACGTCGGGTCCACGGGCGGCCTGGGTGCCCGGTCTGGGTGTGGAGTACCGCACCTGGCTCGGCGACCGGGTGCCCACCGCGGACGACCCCGAACTGTTCGACGAGGCGGTCACGACCGCGCTCGTGGCGTTGCTCGAGGAACACTGAGACGATGATCCGGACCGGTGAGGAGCGGATTCGATGATGCACATCCGCGGTTGGGACATCGACGCGTTCGGTGCGTTGGCCGGCGTGGAACGTTCCGGCCTCGACCCGGGACTGACCGTCGTGTACGGACCGAACGAGGCAGGAAAATCCACACTCCGACACTTCGTGCTGGGCGTGCTGTTCGGTTTCCCCGCCGGCAACACCCGCTACCCCCGTTACAACCCGACGAACGGTGCGGTGCGGTCGGGCCGTCTGTACGTGGTCTCCGACGGTGAGGAACTGGTGCTGTCACGCACCGAGAAGAAGGGCGCCCGGGCCGGCGAGCTCACCCTGTTGGGGCCCGACGGCAAGGCGCGTGGCGACGCCGAATTGACGGCCCTGCTGGGCGGACTCACCCGGGGCGTGTACGACAAGATCTTCGCGATCGGACTGGACGAACTGAACGACCTGGCCGCGCTCACCGCCGGCGACCTGCAGGACCACCTGCTGTCGGCCGGGGTCACCGGCGCGGGGCGTGTGGCGACCCTGGCCCGGAACGATCTGCGCGATCGTGCGGGCGCCATCCACCGCTCACGCGCCCAGTCCACCGAGGTGGCGGCCATCCGCGAACAACTGCGGGACGTCGAGGAACGGTTGGCCGACGCGCGTCGAGCCGCCCGCGACCTGGACGAGCGGCGCGAGGTCGCCGCCGCGGCCCGTCGCCGAGCTGGACGCCTGGCCGAGGCCGAGGTGCTCGCGACCCGCCGGGTGCAACGTGCCGAACGGCTCATCGAGCTGTGGCCGCTGTTCCTGGAGGCCGACGCGGCGGCAGCCGAACTCTCCGCGATGGGCGACGGGGGAGCGCCGCTCCACCCGGACACCGCCGATCGTCTCGCTCGGAGCCTCGCCACGTTCGAATCCGCCGAGGCCGACGTCGAGGCCCGCAACGCCGGCCTGGAACGCACCCTGGCCCAGCTGGAGGTGCTCGAAACCGGACACCTGCCCGACCTGGCCGCGTTGCAACCGGATCTGGCCGCGGTGCAGCACCGTCTGGGAGGCTGGGCGTCCCAGGAGGAGGAGGCCCGGACCCGGACCGGGGAGCTCGACGAGCTCGAACGTCGTCTCGCCGCCGAACTCGACGCGGTCGGCGTCGCCGACACCACCGAGTTGGCCCGGATCGGCAAGGTCGTCGCCGCCCGTGACCAGCTCAAGGCGACCCGCGACACCTTCGAGGAGAAGTCCACCGCGCGGCGTCTCGCTGCCGACGAGGTCGAACGTCAGTCACGAGAACTGCTCGACGCCGAAGCCCAACTGGAAACCGTCACCGCGGCCATGGACGTCCCCCTCGAGGACCTGTCCGCGCAGTCGTTGCGGATCGAATCGGACCGCGCGGCGCGGGAGACGATGCTGCTCGAACGCCTGGCCGACGACGTCGGTGAACTCGACGGACTCCGTGCGGATGCCGCGTCGATCGACGGTGGTCACGAAGAACCGGGTCCACGGACCGTCGCAGTCGAACCGCGGGTCGTGCTGATCGGGCTGGCGATCCTGCTCGCGATGGCGGCCGTCGTGTCGGGCATCGTCGTGAACGTCGTGGCCGGGGTCCTGCTGGGGGTCGCCGCGTTGGTCACCGGCGGTGCCTCGATGCTGACCGTCACGCCGGGCGTTTCGGGATCCGCCGACGAGACCCGACGACAGTTGGCCGCGAAGATCGACGTCCTGGAACACAAGTGCACCGACAGCGCCCGGATCGTCGGCTTCCCGAACGTCCCGACCTTGAGCGAGGTCGCCGCCGCCCGCGTCGAACGGTCCCGACAGTCCGCGGCGCTCACCACCCTGGTCGCCGCCGACACGCGTCTGTCCACGGCACGGGCGGCGATGCGTTCGAAGAAGGAGCATCTGGCCGAGCTGACCCGCAGCAACGAACGGGCGCTCGACACGTGGCGGGAATGGCTGGTCGAACACCGCCTCCCCGATGCGTTGCGGCCCGAGGGTGTGGACGACTGGCTGACCCATCTGGACCAGGCCCGGGGCCTTGCGGACCAGGTCCGTGTCGCGAGGAAACGGTTGGCGGTGTTGCGGTCGAGCCTCGACGAGGCACCCAAGTCGGTCATGGAACTGACCGACCGGGTCACCCAGGCGTCGCGGCCCCACGAAGCCGACCCGGGCCGTGTCGGACCGTCGCCGCTGGCGGTCACCCCGGCACGGGCGGACTCGTCGGTGGGGGAACTGCAGGCCGTCGTCACCGCGATCGCCACGTCGGTCGCCGAAGCCGTCGACGTCGATCACGAGGTCGCCCGGGTCCGGGACGCGGCCGAGGTGCTGCGGGCCGAGGTGTCCCGAGCGACCGGCGCCCGGGATGACGCCGTCGCCGGACTCGAAGGCATCTACCGGGGCGCCGGTGTGGTCGACGAGGCGCAACTGCGCCGACGGTTGGCCGACGACGAACGACGCCGGGCGCTCGGCGTGGTGGTGGGCGAGTTCGAACGTCGCCTCGTCACCGAGGCCGGCGCGCACGCCGAGGACGACCGGACGGCGTTGGCCGAACGGGAACCCGACGTGTGGGCCGACGAGCGGAGCGCCGCGCTGGACGAGGTGCGCAACGTGGCGGCGCGTCGTGACGAGGTGTTGCGCGAGCTCGGTGCACTCGAGAACGAGGTCCGGAGCATCGAGGAGTCCGCCGACCTGCCCGCGCTCGCGTTGGAACGCGAAGAGCTCGTCGAACGACTCGCGCGTGCGGTGCGCTCCTGGACGGTCCTGCATCTGGCAGCGGGCCTGATCGAAGCGACCCTCGAGCGGTACCTGGACGAACGCCAACCGGCGGTTCTCCAACGTGCCGAGACCCACCTGGCCACGATCACCGACGGGCGGTACACCACGATCCGGCTCGACCCGGAAAATGACGGGACGCCCCGGTTGTCGGTGATCGACGCGAGGGACCGTGTGCACGCGCCCGGCGGGCTGAGCCGTGGAACGGTCGAGCAGGTCTACCTGTGCCTGCGTCTCGCGCTCGCCGAACAACACCACCAGGCCCTGCCGTTGCTCCTCGACGACATCCTCGTCAACTTCGATCCGGAACGGGCCGAGACGACCACCCGGGTGTTGGCCGAGGTCGCCGCGGAACGTCAGGTCGTCGTGTTCACGTGCCATCCCTGGGTCGCCGACATCGTCGCCGACGTCGTCCCCGGTTCGGGGTTGGTCGACCTGGGGACCCGCGCCGACTGACCCGTGGTGTGACCCGGACGGTGCTGCTGGGCGATACTCGCGGGGTGAGGTGTCATCGACCGGTCGCGTCGGCCGTGCTCGTCCTGATCGCGATCGTGGTGGCGTCGTGCCTCACGGTGGCCGGTGCGCCACCCGCCGCGGCGGAACCGACGGCGAAGGCGTCGATCACCTTCGACGTGGGGACCGGTCGGGTGTACGCCGCACACGACGAACGCACCCCCCACGAGGTGGCCAGCACCATCAAGTTGTTGACCGCGTTGATCGTCCGGGCGAACGTGCCGATGGACGACGAGGTGCCCATCACCTCGCAGGCGGCCGATGTGTCGCCGTTGAAGTTGACGATGGAGCCAGGGTCGCGCTGGCGCGCGGACGACCTGCTGCACGCGATGCTCATCGCGTCCCTCAACGACGCCGCGGTCGCGCTCGCCGTCCACGCCGGTGGTGGTTCGTTGGACGGTTTCGACGCGGCCGTCGCCGCCGAGACACGACGGCTCGGTCTGGAGGACGAACCCGAGGTGTACGACCCGGCCGGCCTCGACGGTGCCGATTCGGTGGGCGCGGGCGACAACCGCATCAGCGCACGGGACCTCGCGATCGTCACCCGGGCGTTCCTCGGGGATCCGCTCCTGGCCGGGATCGCCCGTATGCCCGAATACCACTTCGACGGCGGCGACGACCGGCCGCACGTCGTGTACGCCCACAACGCGTTCCTGTCCACCTACCCGGACGCGATCGGCGTGAAGACCGGCTACACGCAGAAGGCCGGCCACAACCTGGTGGCTGCCGCTTCCCGCGACGGCCGCACGATCGCCACGGTGATCATCGATTCGAACGCACCCGTGGAGTACGCCGGCGCGCAGCTGGACGCGGCGTTCGCGGCACCCGCGGAAGCCGTCGGCACCGACGACGTGCTCCCCGCGGTCGGCGTCGCCCCGGCGAGCATCGACGACACCACCCCCGCGGCCCGCCCGACGACGTTCACCGCGCGGGTTCCGCCGGTCACCGACGGGGCCTCGTCGACGTCGATCCTGGTGGGCATCGTGGGGTCGGGTGTGTTGGTGCTTGCTATCCTCACCGGACGTGCCCGTGCCCGACGACGTCGCCCCGCCGCTGCCCGATCTGGACGCCGTCCACGCTGACCTGATCGCCGTGGACGCCGCGCTGGTGGCGATCGAGGACGGCACCTACGGCAGGTGCACCATGTGCGGCGAACCCGTCACCGACGAGATGCTCGCCGAACGCCCCCTGCGTCCGCGGTGCGGGATGCACCTCGACATCGGGGGTTGACCGGCCCGGCGGACCGGTCGTTCAGACCGCGTCGGTGTCGACCGGTGTGGCGTCCGGATCGTCCTGTTCGGGATCGTACAGTCGGATCCGTTCGCCCAGCCGCATCTCCGGTGCCGTCGACCCGTCGGTCCGTTCCCCGGTGGTGATCTCCAACCAGCGTGCCCCGAGATTGGGCAGGTATCGACGGGGCGCGCCGAGCATCGCCTCGGTCGCGTAGATCACACCCCCGTGGGTGACGACCAGTGCGGTCCCGTCGGGACCCACCCGGGCGGCGATGTCGGCCAGCGCCGCACCGGCACGGACCAGCAGCGACGAATCCGGTTCCCACCCGGGCGGACGGCGTTCGATGGCCCGATCGTCGGGGTCTGCGGCCAGGTACCCCGGCCAGGCGACCTTGATCTCGGCCCGTGTCAACCCGGACCATTCCCCGGCGTCGCGTTCGATGAGGCGTTCCTCCGCAGCGACCGGCCCGATCCCCAACGCCTCGGAGATGAGCGTGGCGGTCGTGAACGCACGCTGCAGTGTGGACGCGACGATCTCGTCCACCGCGCCGAGGCGCTGCGCCGCGACGACCGCCTGGCGTCGACCGTGGTCGGACAGCGGTGGGTCGGCCTGGCCCTGCCAACGGCCCAGTGCGTTCCATTCGGATTCGCCGTGACGAACGAGCAGGATGTGGGGCATCGGTCTTCGACCGTACCCCGGCGGGTGGTCCGCGGATACGCTTCGCGGGTCATGTCAGTCGTCCAACCGTCGGTTCCGCGGACGCCGAGCGCATCGGCGACGCCGCCGCGGAACGACCGGTCGCCTTGAGCCGGAACGAACCCGGACCCGGCCGCAACCGTCCGGCCCACCGGTCCTCGACCGTCCCGGCGTCGTTGCGGGGACGCGCCAACGCGTCCTCGCGGGGCCGCACCGGCGCCGCATCGTCCGCGCCCCGACGGTCGCGGACGTCGACGCCGTCGAGGACCCCCGCACGTGGACCGGCCGCGGGGTCCCGTCGTGGCCGCCCGTCCGCCGCGACCACGACCCGACGTCCGCCGCCGTTCGTCCCGGGTTCGTCGCGCCCCGGCCGCCGGTTCGCGCCGTCCTACGACCTGGAAGGACCCCGGATCCGTCTGGGCCTGTTGTGGTTCGTGGCCGTGTTCGCCGTTCTCGGTACGGGGCGCGCCCTGGCCGACCTGCCGCTCATCGGCGTGTTGTACGCCGGGGTCGCGGTGGTCGCGGCCGCCAACGTCGTCGATGCGTGGCGTCCGAAGGCCTCGCCGTTGGTCCGTTCCGCGGCGATGGCGATCGCCGGCGTGGTCGGTGTGTCCGCGTCGTTCGGTGCCCGTACCCTGGGGGCGGCGCTCGTCGTGGCGGTCGTCGTCGGTGTCGTCGTCGGTGTCGTGTCGTTCCGCCGTGGGCCGTTGCTGGCGACGACCGCCCTGGTGTTGCAGGCGGCTCTGCCCGGCGGGGTCGCGGCCGCGTCGGTCGTGCTCACGATGCGCTACGAGATCGGGGCGTGCGTGATCCTGCTGGCGGTCCTGATGGCGTTCGACGCCGGCGACTTCGTCATCGGTTCGGGTGCGGGCAGCCCGATCGAAGGTCCCCTGGCCGGTGGGCTGCTCGTCGTGTTCGTGGGGGCGATCGCCGCGATCATCGGGGCACCGCCATTCGACGGCGGCTCGGTGTGGTTGTTCGTGATCGCCGCGTTGGTTCTGTGTCCGGTCGGCCAGGTGGTGGCGTCCTGGTTGCTCCCCGACGCCACCAGCCGCGCCCCGGGCCTGCGCCGGATCGACTCGTTGCTGGTGCTGGGGCCGGTGTGGGCCTGGGGGGTCGGGCTGGTCGTCGGCTGACCGGGATCCCGACGCCGTGTCGTCGGCGGCCGGGCATTCTACGATGGTGTCGGGAGCCGTCGACGGGAGTGCTGGCATGGACACCGAATTGGAGACCGTCCTCGACGAGGGGTTCCTCGACGGCCATGAACGTCTCGACGCCGACCGGTTGCGGGACCTGCGTGCGCGATGCAGCGGCCTGGAGAGGGCGGTGTCGTACCTACGACGTCTGGCCCAGGCGCGTATCGACATCGTGACCGCGGAACTGGACCGTCGCGCCGAGGGTGGCGACCCGGCACGGGTCGCCGACCTGGTCAGCCGACTCCCGGCGGTACTGGCCGACGGGCCGACCAGCGGTCCGAGCGGACCGCTGGCGACCTCGGTCGAACCCGAGGTCGTGGAAGGCGCGCTGGCGGACGAGTTGGCGACGATGGAGCTCGCTGCGCATCTGGACTCCCTCGGTGAGGTCCCCACCGACGAACTCCGGACGATCCGTGGACGTCTGGTGGACTACGAACGACGGGTGTCGGGCATCCGGCGGGTGTTGTTCGAACGGATCGACGTGTTGGGAGTCGAGTTGGGACGCCGTTACCGGACCGGTGAGGCCGACATCGCGCGCACGATCACCGGGAGTTGATCGGTTCGGATGTCACCGTCGGGGGTTCGCGCGGTCGAAGACGGGCTGTCTAGTTTGGATGGCGTGAAGGACGAGATCGAGCAGCGTTGGCATGACCTCGGTTCGTTCATCCGCGACCAACGACACCTCGGTCAGTTGTCGTTGCGGAAGCTGTCGGAGATGGCCGGGATCTCGAATCCGTACCTGTCCCAGATCGAACGTGGTCTGCGTAAACCGTCCGCCGACATCCTCCGACAGCTGGCCTCGGCCCTGCACATCTCCGCCGAGACGCTGTACGTGCGTGCCGGGATCCTCGACGAACCCGGTGCCCCCACCGACCTGATCGCGGAGATCCGTCGCACCCCGGACCTGGATGAGGAACAGAAGCGCGCCCTGGTGCAGCTCTACGAGATGTTCCGTCGTGAGCACGCCGAGACGGTCGGTGACGATACGCCGGTCCCCGAAGATGCGGCGGGTCGCACCGGCGAGCCGGAGGACGCCGACGGGGACCGCTCCGCCGACGCGACGCGGAGCTGAGACATGGTGGTCCGTTGACGGCACTCGGCGTCATCTCGCTGCACACCTCGCCGTTGATCCAACCCGGCACGGGTGATTCGGGCGGGATGAACGTGTACGTGCGCGAACTGGTCGGTGCACTCGCCCACGCGGGGGTGCGCTGTCGGGTGTACGTGCGTCGCTGGGACGACGACCTGCCCGAACGGGTCGTGGTCGAACAGGGCATGGAGGTGGTCCACGTGACCGCCGGTCCGTCGGACCTCGCCAAGGAGAAACTGCCGGCCGTGGTCGACGAGTTCACCGCGGGGGTGCGGGCCGACCTGGCCGCCGATCCGGTCGACCTGATCCACGCCAACTACTGGCTCTCCGGTGAGGTCGGGCACCGACTGCGTCACGAACTCGACGTGCCGCTGGTGTCGACGTTCCACACCCTGGCCCGGGTGAAGGCCGCGACGGGGGATCCCGAACCACAACGGCGGATCGAAGCCGAGGCCCGGGTCGTGGCGTGTTCGGACGTGATCACCGCGTCGGGTGACGCGGAGGCCTGCCAGCTCGTCGAGCTGTACGACGCCGACCCGGACCGGATCGAGATCGTCGCACCCGGGGTCGACCACGCGTTCTTCTCGCCCGGGCCACGGCGTGGCGCGCGCTGGGCGCTCGGGTTGCCCGCCGCCGACCCGGTGTTGCTCTTCGTCGGACGGGTCCAGCCCCTCAAGGGGCTGGATGTCGCGATCGGCGCGCTCGCCCGGGTGCGTGCCACACGTCCCGACACCCGTCTGGTGATCGTCGGAGGGCCCAGTGGCCCCGGTGGGGAGGCCGAGGCGGCACGATGTCGCGCGCTCGCCGACCAACTGGGCGTGACCGACGCGTTGCGGTGGGTCCCGGCCCAACCGCACCACGCGTTGTCGACCTACTACCGTGCCGCCGACGTGGTCGTGATGCCGAGCCGTTCCGAATCGTTCGGTCTGGTGGCACTGGAGGCCGCCGCGTGCGGGATCCCGGTGGTCGCCGCCGACGTCGGCGGCTTGCGGACGATCGTCATCGACGGCGTGACCGGTGCGTTGATCGACGGGCGTGACCCGACGGACTACGCGGCCGCGATCACCGGCCTGTTGGACGACCCGGTCACCGCGACCACCATGGGCGATCGCGCGACCGAACGGGCCCGGGGGTTCACCTGGTCCACCGCCGCGGCGCGCCTGCGACGTGTGTACGCGGATCTGACCACCCGCGTTCCCACCCCGTGCCGTTGAACGTCGCGTCGGGCCGACCGACGTGGGCCGACCGCGTCAACCCAGTTCGGCCGCGCGATCCGCGGCGGCACTGACGGCATCGCCGAACGCCGCCCGGACGCCCGCGTGTTCCAACGCGGACAGGCCCGCGGCGGTCGTACCACCCGGGGAGGTCACGTCGGCGCGCAGCGCCGCGGGGTCGCGCCCGGTTTCGATCAGCATCTTCGCCGCTCCCGCCAGGGTGCGGTTCGCGAGTGTGGTCGCCGTCGCGCGGTCCAGGCCGTTCAACACCCCCGCCTCGATCAGTGCTTCGGCGACGAGGAACACGTAGGCCGGGCCCGAACCCGACAGGCCGGTGACGGCATCCATCGACCCCTCGGTGACGCGCACCACGGTGCCGACCGTGCCGAGCAGTTCCTCGGCCCAGGCCAGGTCGGGTTCACCGACGTCGGTTCCCCCGGCGATCGCGGTGGCACCGGAACCCACCAGCGCCGGGGTGTTCGGCATCGCCCGGATCACCGCGCACCCGGCGGGGAGCGCGGCTGTGAGCGTCGCCAGGCGTACCCCGGCCGCGATCGACACGACCCGGGGGATGCCGAGACCGGCGAGGGACGCCGCCGCTGCTTCCACCAGGTGCGGTTTCACCGCCAGGATCGCCCCGTTCGCCGCGACCGGTTCGGCTCGCACCTCGACGCCCGGGTACGTGGCGGACAGCGTGTCCGCACGGTCCGCATCGACCTCGACGATGGTGACGTCCCCCGGTTCGAAACGCCCGGCGGCGAGCAGCCCGCCCAGCAGCGCCTCGCCCATCCGTCCGCCGCCGATGATCACCAGTGCTGTCATGGACCGCCACGGTAGCGGGGGTGGGGCTCCGCGATGATCGGCGTCGGGGTCGCCACTTCCCCAAGCACGACCCCGACGTGCATCACCCATACCCGCGCCGGCGTGTTTCCAAACCACCCGTGTCGTCGAACCACCCGTGTAGCCGAACCACCCGGCACGGGCAGACGGCGAGTGGGCCGTGGCGTCACCATCGCGCCAGACTGGGGGGATGCGCCCCGCGACGACCATCGCCCTGATCGTCCTGCTCGTGTTGATCCTCGGCGCCGCCGCGTTGCAGCTGTTCCTCGCGACCCGCTGACCGGTCGACGCGTCAGAGTTTCGTCGACAACGCGTCCCGGGTGAAGCGTCGGGCGCCGCGTACGTTCAACGGGATCGCGACGGCCCACACCACCGCCCCGATCACCAGGGTGACCCACAGATCGGCGAGCAGCAACACACTGGTCTGGGCGACGATCGCCAACACCAGCGGCAGGATGACGGTGCCTCCCAACTGGTTCGCCTCCTGGGACGTGCGGGCACGCGCGGAGACCCGCACCATGATCCCCAGCCCGAACGCGGCGACCGCGGGCGACAACCAGAAGATCACCGCCGACCACAACCAGGTCGGCAGGAACAACCGGTGCATGACCGGCCACGCGGCGGCGTTGCCGACCACGAGATAACAGGCGAAACCCACCCAGGAGACCACCACGGCCGGGACGAACGCGCTCAACAATTTCGCGAGGTACAGGTCCCGGTTCGAGATCGGCAGGTGCAGCAGCGTCTCGATCGTACGGCGTTCCTTCTCGCCGGCGAACGCATCGGCGGCCAACACCGCGGAGACCATCAACGGGATGATCAGGAACAGCGGGGCGATCAGGTACCCCAGCACCAGCACGACCGCCTGCTGACGTTGTGGCAACGACACGATCGGTGCGGCCAGGTCGTTGGGCAGGCCGTTCAGGAACTGGCCCACGTCGATCGGTTCGGAGGCCGCCGCGAGGAACCCGACCACGACCGGCAACCCGAGCAGCATCACCGCGGGCAGCAGCAGCATCGGCAGCACGACCGCTTTCGAACGTTTCACGGCGGTCACGTCCTTCCAGATGACCGCCCGCACCGCGCCCCAGTCGATCGGTGTCCTCATGCCCGGATCTCCGGGAACGGACCGGAGCCGGCCGCCGCGCGTCGCCGTTCCACCTCGAAGTACACGTCGCTGAGCGTAGGGGTGCGAGGACGAACCGCGTACACGTCGACATCGCCGGCCACCAGCGTTTCGACCATGCGGGGGACCACGCTCCGATCTGCGACGACGACGTCCAGCAGTCCGTCGCCCGTGGTCACCTCACGCACGCCGGGGACCACGCGCGTCATGTCGGCCGCGGGGCCGGTCCCGGCGCCGTCGATCTCCACGGTGACGGGCACGCCGTCGAACAGGACGGCCGCCAGGTCCGCGGGACGCCCGAACGCCTCGAGTCGGCCGTGGTGCAGCATCGCCATCCGGTCGGCCAACTCGTCGGCCTCGCCGAGGAAGTGGGTGCACAGCACGATCGTGCGGCCCTGTTCGGCGGCGAGGGCGTGGATCAGACCGACCACGTCGCGGATCGCCGCCGGATCCAGCCCCGAGGTGGGTTCGTCGAGGAACAGCACCTCGGGGTCGTGCAGCAACGACCGGGCCAACGCGATGCGTTTGCGTTGCCCCGTCGAGGCCCCCGCGACGCGGACGTCGGCCCGGGCGGACATCCCGAACCGTTCGAGTAGTTCGCCGATGCGTCGACGAGCCGTGGCGTCGTCCATGCCGCGGATGCGGGCCACCGCCAGAAGGTTCTCGGTGGCGGTGAGGCGGTCGTCGAGGCCGGCGTGTTCGGTCAGCACCCCGGTGTGGCGGCGCAACTCGTCGGGGTCGGTCACCGGGTCGATCCCCAGTACCCGCATCTGCCCTCCGTGCGGTGCCAACACCCCGTTGAGCAACCGCACCGTGGTGGTCTTGCCCGCCCCGTTGGGGCCCAGCAACGCCAGGACCTCACCGGCTCGCACGTCGATCGACAGCCCGTCCAGGGCCACGTGCTCACCGAAACGGCGGGTCAGTCCCGCGGTGTGGATCACGACGTCGGACATGGGCGTTCGGTTCTCCCGGGTTGCGGATGTCCGGGGTGCGTCCGTGGTGACGCGCCGTTCGGATCCATCAGGCAAGATAGGGGGTCGTGAACCTCGCTGCCATGATCGAAACGCCACCGGCCGACGCGATGGCACTCATCAGCCGTGGTGAACCCACCACCTACGGCGAGCTGCGCGACCAGGTCGCGGCCATGCGCGGCGGCCTGGCCGGGCTGGGTGTGGAACGCGGTGACCGGGTCGCGATCATCTGCGCGAACAACTGGTACTTCGTCGTGTCCTACCTGGCCACGCTCGGCCTGGGTGCGGTCGCGACCCCGCTGAACCCGTTGAGCCCGACCGCGGAACTCGAACGCGAGATCGAGGTCGTGGGGGCGCGGATCGCGATCGTCGGGCCCTCGGCGCGGCGTTCGGTCGCGGACCTCGACCGGGACCGGGTCGCGTCGTTGGAGCAGGTCGTGACCTGCGGTGCCGACCCGGACCCGGGTTGCGACAGCATCTCGTCGTTGCTGGAGTCCGAACCGGTCGACCTGGTCGACGTCGACCCCGACGACCTGGCCGTGCTGATCTTCACCTCGGGTACAGCCGGTCACCCCAAAGCAGCAAAACTCACCCACGGCAACGTGGCCGCGAACATCGGCCAGATCCTCGCCGCCGACGGTGCCGCCCCCGACGCCGACGACGTCGGCCTGGGGTTGTTGCCGTTGTTCCACATCTACGGGTTGACCGTCGTGTTGGGGCTCACGTTCGCGACCGGCTCCACGGTGGTGCTGGTGGAACGGTTCGACCCCCAGTCGTTGATCACCACCGTCGCCGAACGGGGCATCACCGTGCTTCCCGGTGTGCCCGCCATGTGGATGGCGCTCGCGAACCTTCCCGGGGTGCCACCCGGTGCGTTCGCCGGGGTACGGGTCGCGACCTCGGGCGCGGACCGGTTGCCCACCGAGGTGGCCCGTCGGATCTCGGAACGCTTCGGTCTGGTGGTGCGCGAAGGCTACGGGTTGACCGAGGCATCCCCGGTGGTGACCTCGTCGATCGGCGGTGAGGCCCGTATCGGCTCGGTCGGCAGACCTCTGCCGGGCGTGCACGTGCGGGTCGTGGACACCGACGGTCACGACGTGCTGGTCGGCGACGCCGGTGAGGTGTGGGTGCAGGGCCCCAACGTGTTCGCCGGCTACTGGGACGACGACGCCGCCACCGCCGCGGTGCTCGACGCGGACGGCTGGTTGCGTACCGGCGATCTTGCGGTCGTCGACGGCGAAGGCAACCTCACGCTGGTGGATCGCGCCAAGGACCTGATCATCGTTTCGGGGTTCAACGTGTATCCCGCCGAGGTCGAGGACGTGCTGATCTCGCACCCGGCGATCGTGGGGTGCGCGGTGGTGGGCGTGCCCCATCCGTTCTCCGGTGAGGCGGTCAAGGCGTACGTGGTCGTGGAAGGCCCGACCCCCGTCGAGGAGGACGAGGTCATCGCCTGGTGCGCGGACCGTCTGGCCCGCTACAAGTGCCCCGAGAAGGTCATGTTCGTCGACGAGTTGCCCCGGGGCCTGTCGGGCAAGGTGCTGCGGCGGGAGCTGGTCGAGGTCCCCGACTGACCGTCCGCCACCCCGCGCGGGTGGCGATTCGTCGCCGGCGCGCGCACCACGCCCGCCGGTGCTTGTGAATTCGTGCACGCAGTTCTCCTACGCTGATGGGACCATGGGTTCCAAGGCGCGCCGTCCGATCCCCGACGCGACCGTTTCGCGTCTGCCGATCTACCAACGCGTGCTGGGTGAACTGCAGTCCCAGGGGGTGCCCACGGTGTCGTCGGAGTACCTGGCCGACCTGGCCGGGGTGAACGCCGCCAAGGCCCGCAAGGACCTGTCGTTCCTCGGCTCCTACGGGATCCGTGGCGTCGGTTACGAGGTCGACTACCTGCTGTTCCAGATCCGTCACGCGCTCGGACTCACCCAGCAGTGGCCCGTGGCGATCATCGGGGTGGGGAACCTTGGTCGGGCGTTGGCCGATTACGCCGGGTTCACCTCCCGGGGGTTCCCCGTGGTGGCCCTGTTCGACGAGGATCCGGCCAAGATCGGAACCGAACACGTGGGCATCCCCATCAGCGCCGTGGACGACCTGGACCGTCAGGTGGCCGAGCACGACATCGCGATCGGGGTGATCGCCACCCCGTCGGACGCCGCGCAACGGGTCGCAGACCTGTTGGCGGCGACCGGGATCGTGTCGATCCTGAACTTCGCGCCAGCGGTGTTGACCGTGCCCGACGGCGTGCACCTGCGCCAGGTGGACCTTTCGGTCGAGTTGCAGATCCTCAGCTTCTACCAGCAACGCGTGACCGACGGGACCCCACCCGAACCGACCCGTTGAACCGACCGACGGTTCAGCCCAGCCCGAGCACCCCGATGAGGCGTTCCTCGTGGGGTTCCGGGTCGATCCCGTGGGCGTCCAGCCAGGCGTCGTCGTAGAACGTCGCGGTGTAGCGGTCTCCGCCGTCGCACAGCAGCGACACCACCGAGGTCGTTTCGCCCCGGGCGTGCAGTTCGGCGACCAGGGTCGCGATGCCCTGGAAGTTCGTGCCGGTGGAGGCACCCACCCGTCGGCCCAGCAGCCGGTTCAGCACCCGCATCGCGGCGACCGACGCGGCGTCGGGAACCCGCAGGACCCGGTCGATGACCTCGGGCACGAACGACGCCTCCACCCGGGGACGGCCGATCCCCTCGATACGACCGGCCCGGTACGGGCCGCCGTCGACGGGGGTGTGCGACGGGTCGTGGGCCCGAGCCCAACCGTCGGCGAACGCGGAACCCTCCGGATCGACCAGACACACCCGGGTGGGCAGCTGACGCCACCGTACGTACCGGCCGATCGTCGCCGACGTGCCGCCCGTGCCGGCACCGACGACCACCCAGGCCGGTTCGGGATGGGGTTCACGGGCGAGTTGGGCGAAGATCGATTCGGCGATGTTGTTGTTGCCCCGCCAGTCGGTCGCGCGTTCGGCGTTGGTGAACTGGTCCAGGAAACAGCCGTCGGTGGCGTCGGCGAGGGCGCGGGCTTCGGCGTCCAGGTCGGCATCGGGGTCCTCGACCAGGTGGCACGTTCCGCCGTAGAAGTGGATCTGCTCGATTTTCTCCACCGAGGTCGTCGCCGGCATGACGGCCGTGAAATCCAGGCCGAGCAGCCGGGCGAAGTACGCCTCGGACACCGCGGTGGAACCCGAGGAGCACTCGATCAGTGGCGTGTGTTCACCGATCCGTCCGTTGCACAGTCCGTACAGCACGAGTGAACGGGCCAGGCGGTGTTTCAGGCTGCCGGTGGGGTGCGCGGACTCGTCCTTGAGGTACACCTCGACGCCCAGTTCGGCCGGCAGCGGCACCGGGATCAGGTGGGTGTCGGCCGAACGGTTCGCGTCGGCTTCGACCAAGGCGATGGCATGGTGCACCCAGTCCCGGTCCATCGCCCCAAGCTACCGGGTCGCCCGATCCGGCGGTCCGTCGGTGCCGCGTCGTGGCCCCACGGGGTGTCTCCTAGGCTGCGAAGGGAAAGGTGGTGCCACCGTGGACGAAACCCCGACCGACCGGGCCGATGCGGTCGTGCTGTTCGGAGCGACCGGAGATCTGGCCTACAAGCGGATCTTCCCCGCGTTGTGGGCGATCCACTACGTCGAGCGCCTCGACATCCCGGTCATCGGTGTCTCGTCGTCGAAGTGGTCCGACGACGACCTGCGTGACCGCTTCGCGGAAGCCGTCGCGGCGGCCGGGGATCCGCCGGAGCCGAACCGTTGGCAGCGACTCGCCCCGCGGTTGTCGTACGTGAGTGGCGACTACCGCACCGACGCCACCTTCGACCAGCTCGCCGAACGTCTCGAGGGATGCGAACGGCCACTGTTCTTCCTGGCGATCCCCCCGGAACGGTTCCCGGACGTGATCGCCGGGTTGGGTCGGGTCGGCCTCGGTGCCCGTGGGCGTGTCGTGGTGGAGAAGCCGTTCGGCCGCGACCGTGAGTCGTCCCGGCAACTGAACCGGTACCTGCACGACGTGTTCGCCGAGGACCACATCTACCGGATCGACCATTTTCTCGGCAAGGAACCGATCGAGAACCTGTTGGTGTTCCGGTTCGCGAACTCGTTGCTGGAACCGGTGTGGAACCGCAACTTCATCTCCAGTGTGCAGATCACGATGGCCGAGTCGTTCGGGGTGGGGTCCCGGGGCGGGTTCTACGAGAGTGTCGGCGCGCTGCGCGACGTGGTGCAGAACCACCTGTTGCAGATCGTGGCGCTCATGGCCATGGAACCCCCGGCCGGCTCGAGCGCCGAGGACCTGCACACCGAGCGGTACAAGTTGTTGCGCCAGGTCCGCACGTTCGATCCGGCGTTGTCGGTGCGGGGCCAGTACCGCTCCTACAAGGACACCGAGGGTGTCGACCCGCATTCGCAGGTCGAGACGTTCGTGGCCGTGCGATTCGAGATCGACTCGTGGCGGTGGGCGGGGGTGCCGTGGCTGATCCGGGCCGGCAAGGGCCTGGGTGTGTCGGCGACCGAGGCGGTGGTCACGTTCGCGTCACCACCGCGGTTGTTGTTCACCGACGACGCCACCGAGCAGCCGGTGCCGAACCGGTTGCGGTTCCGTCTGGGGTCCGACGACGGCATCATCATGCACCTGCAGGCCAAGGCGCCGGGGGAGACGATGCGCACCCAGACGGTGGACCTGGAGGTGTCCCACGAAGCGGCGTTGGGTCACCGCGAGGACGCCTACCGACGCTTGTTGGAGGACGCCATCATCGGGGAGACCCGCCGCTTCGGTGGTACCGACGCCCTGGACGAACAGTGGCGGATCGTGGAGGACCTGTTGGAGGACCCGTCGCGGTTGCGCCTGTACGACGAGGGCACGATCGGTCCGCCCGAGGCCGACGACCTCGCCGACGACGTCGGTGGCTGGGTCGCCCCGATCCCCCCGGAGGTCGACACCTCCCGGGTCGCCCCACCCCACTGACCCCACTTTCCGAAATTCGGAGCGGAATCGTCGCCGGCGGGCCGAACCGCTCCAAATTTCGTCGGGGCCGGCGGGCGGAACCGTTGTGAATCCCGTTGGCGGAGGCGAGGACCGGGTTCTGGCGGGGGCGGCCCGGGCCGTGGTGGCCACGGTGCGGTTCGAGGCGCGGCTTCGCGGCGCGATTGACGAGAAAACACGGGCCACTACCGTGTGACGCCTGTCCCACCACCCCGAACCCGCACGACGAAGCGGCCGCGTCCGCCGTGGCACCGGCCTCTTCGGCGTCGTCGCCCTCCTGCTCGCCTCGGTGGTGATCGGGGTCCCCGTCGACGCCGGCGCAGCCGACGGCCGGGTGTTCGAACCGAACTCACCGCCGAACGGCCGTGCCTACTGGCTGGCGGGTGACGAGATCGAGATCGAGGTCGCCTGCCTGGACGATGAGTACGACACGTATCGCTTCGAACCCGATGCCCCGGGTGGCGGGACGATGGGGCCGGACGGCTTCAACGGAGGGGTCGACTTGGAGACCCCGCCGGGTACCTACGAGATCATCGTCACCTGCGTGGACCGCGACACCGACGAGCCCCGCGAGGAGTTCGTCGCCACCTACGACGTGCACAGCCCGTTCCAGCTCGTCGCGACGGTGGGAACCGAGCAGGGCGAATGTGCCATGACCGACGAGATCACGGTCGAGGCCGGCACCGAGGTCTTCTGGTGCTACCGTCTGGTTCCCGACCCGCTGCGCGCTGTCGACGTGCTCGGCTGGTTTGAGACCGTCGAACACGTGGTGTCCGACACCGCTGACGGTCCACTGGGGTCGGTCACGCTCGACTACCCCGACGCCGGTCTGCCCGACGGGGGACTGAGCACCGTCGACCTCGGCCTCGCGTCGTCGTCGATCGCCGATCAGCCGATGGAGTCCACCGGCACTTGGGGCGTGACCGTCGGCTACACGTACTACGACCCCGACACCCAACAGGACATGTTCGCGGAGGTTCCGGTCGCCGAGCTCGACGCCACCGCCAGGGTCGGGATCGTCGGCGCCGACGTGCCGAATCTCCCGGGCCCGGACGACGACCCTGCTGGGGACCCGGGACGAGACGACGGGTCCGCCCCTCCGGCCGCGCCGGTCCCGGGGACGCCCGCCTACACGGGCTGACCAACCCGGCTCGGCGTCTGTGGTTCACGGGGCCCGGACCCGATGGGCCGTCCACCCCACCGAAATTTGGAGCGGTTCGACCCGGTGGTGACGATTCCGCTCCGAATTTCGGAATGGAGGGCAGTTCAGGCCGGGACGGCGCGGGCCATGGTCGCCACGGTGCGGTAGACGGCCTCGGCGGGGCCGAGCTCGTCGTCTTCCAACAGGTTCGCCATGATCGCCAGCACCCACTCCATCAGCGACTTCGAATGCATCCCGACCCGGATCATCTCCCGCAACAGCAGCGGGTTGCCGATGATCGTCATGAACAGGCGGGCCACCTTGAAGTACAGCCCGTACTCGGCGTCGAGGATCCGCGGGTAGCGGGCCAGGGCCAGACCGTCGCCGGTCTCGATCGCCTCGGCGATCAGCCGCGCCGCGATCCGGCCCGTCTCGTAGGCGTAGTCGATGCCCTCGCCGTTGAACGGATTGATGAACCCGGCGGCGTCGCCGATCGCCACCCAGTTGGGTCCGGACTTCGGGTCGACCGAACCGGCCATCGGCAATCGTCCGCCGCGCACCGGGCCGATCGCACCGTCGGGGTCGAGCCCCCAGTGTTCGGGTGCGGTCCGCAGCCACTCGTTCATCATGTGGGTCGTGTTGGCGCTCTTGTAGTCCCGGAACGTACTGAGCAGCCCGATCCCGACGTTCACGGTGCCATCCCCCAGGGGGAACACCCAGCCGTAACCGGGCATGGCCGCCCCGTTGCGGTCCCGCACGTCGAGCGCACTCTCGATCCAGCCGTCGTCGTGCATGGCTGATTCGTAGTAGCCGCGGATCGCGAGCCCCATCGGGTAGGACTTGTCCCGGGCCGCGCCCAGTGCCCGACCCACCCGGGAGTTCGCCCCATCGGCCAGGATCACGTACCGCGCCGCCACGTCCCGGGTCCCGCCACTGTCCTTGTCGCGCACCGTCACGCCCCGCACGATGCCGTCGCGCAGGATCGGGGCGGTCACTTCGGTGGCGTCCCACAGGGTCGCACCGGCGCCGACCGCGTGACGTGTCACCTTCTCGTCCAGCTCGGTGCGACGCACCACGTAGCCCAGCGCCGGGAACCTGGAGTGGTCCGGCCAGGGCAACTCCAGGGTGATCCCGTGTGCCCGGGTGCGCAGGCCCCGGTTCGGGTGCTGGTCGGCGAGCCAGTCGCCGAGGCCCATCTCGCGCAGCTGCAGCACCGCACGCGGGGTGAGCCCGTCGCCGCACACCTTGTCGCGGGGGAACGCCGCCTTCTCGATGACCACCGTGGACAGCCCGGCCCGAGCGCACCAGTAGCCGGCGGCTGCACCGCCGGGGCCACCACCCACCACGACGACGTCGAAACGATCACTCACGGCAACACCCCGAGGCCACGGCGGCCCGACGGTCGGTCAGGCCACGCAGCCGGGGATGTCGTCGACCTCGTCCCCGGCGGCGATCTGCTCGACCAGTTCGGTCAACTCCTCGTCGGGGTCGACCCCACCCAGCTGGGTCCGTTCGTACGCGACGACCAGGACGATCTCCTCACAGGTCATCGCCGAGTTCCCACCCGGTCCGAAGCCGGGCATACCGGCCGCGGGATCCGCGGGCTTGTTGGTCGCCCCGAAGGTCTCCTCGCCGGTCACCGCCGTCCAGTTCGGCGATCCGAGGTCGACCCACTTGACCTGGTCGGACCATTCCGGGAACACCTTCTCCAGTTCCCCACCGGTGAACGCCGGGCCCGAACCGCCCTCGCCGTTCGCACCGTGACAACCGGCGCAACCGTTCGCGCCGTAGAGCTGCTCGCCGAGTGCCTCGGGGGTGTCGGCCGCGGCCGGCGGCTCGGTCACCGCGTTCACGTAGATGATCCCCCACACCAGTAGCACCGGGAACAGCACGACCGCCCAAACGGGAATCCGACGGCGTGACGCGGCGACCTCCACCGGGTCGACGGGGCGGGACTGCTGGTTGGCGGTTTCGCTCACGACGTTCTCCACTCACGCAGAAACTCGGCGACCCCGGGGATCGGAGTCGTCTGCTGGTTCCGCACTTTAGTAGCGCGCCACGGTGCCGATGCCAACGCCGTGCTCGGCCGTCGCCGACCGCGACCCGGGCGGTGGACACCGGCACCGGAGCCACCATCGCCGACGGGACCGTCGGATTGTGAACGCGACTCGCGGGGCGTGCTAGGAAGATGGTCGTGAATGCAGAGGAACGGACCGGGTCCGGTGCCCACGCCGTGGGTCGTGTCGCGGCCGAACCGGCAGCGGTTGCCGATCCGGAGATCTTCCCAGTGAACGGAGCAGCGAACTAGATGGTTGCCTTCATCGCATCGTTCATCGTCGCTTTCGCCATGATCGGCGTGATCGTCTGGTACGGCCGTCGCCGTCCGGTCGGCGAACCGGTCACCTGGGGTGAGGCCATGGTGGGCGCCACCTTCGTGTTCTTCTGTATGTTCTGGGCCTACGGCGTCGTCCCCCAGGCGTGGATCAGCTTCTTCCAGAACGACCTGGAATGGCGATCCGACCAGATGCTGACCGGACCGGAGGGCACCCTGTTCAAGGGGCCGATCTCCTTCTCGAAGGCCGCGCTCGGTGACGTCATCACCACGGTCGTCTACGCCTTCATGGTCGGCGCGCACCTCTCGTTGTTCTCGTTCTGGGGGCGGCGTGGCAAGCTGCAGGCCGACGAAGCACGCAGGGACGCCGTCCGCGGTGGTCGGCGCCCGCTGCTGAGCCGCAAAGGACAGCTGACGTGAACAACGTGGGCAACCCCTGGCACACACAGGAGCACGGATAGACCAGTGGCAGACACGATCGAAAAATCCGGCACGGACAAGACCAAGATGGGCGAACTGGACGACAGGATCCGTGCCGCCATCTCCGGGGAAGGTGCCTAGGCCATG
>CAZVFF010000008.1:0-16379 GCA_964626395.1 uncultured Iamiaceae bacterium
CTCCCACGAGGTGAACCAGCGGTCGGGGGTGTCGGTGCGCATGACCGTGGCCAACGCCGAGGTCGCCGCCGCCAGCGCGGTGCGGCGCGCGTTGGAACTCGGCGAGGACACCGCGGCGCCGCGTGTCTGCGACCTGGACGCCCTGGTGGCCTCCACCGCCGGCAAGATCGAGTTGGACACGATCGACGACGACGCCGGCGACGAGGTGTTCGCCCACCTGGTGTCGGCGGCCGTGTTGAGCGTGTTCCGCGAACTGGTCGGCGTGGAGAACGCCGCCGCGGTCGTCGCCGGATTCGAGGACGGTTCGGTCGTCTCGGTCGGCGACGACATCCCCGTCGCCGACTATGTCGCGTTGTTGGAGAAGAACCCGGCGTTGGCCGAGGCGGTCGACCCGTTGACCGACGCGACCTCACCCGACGCGGTGCGGGCGAGCGCGGTCGAGTTCGTCCTGGAGGGACTGCACCTGTCGCGCCGTCTGAACAAGGACGCAGCCGGCGTCCGCGCCGACTACCGCTCGCGCCGCTGACCGACGGGCGTCGGCTGATTCAGTTCTCGGCGGGCAGCATTCCCACGACAGGGCCCCGTCCGTCGACGATCCGGGCGGTCCGGTCGGTCGCCAACGGCATCCAGTCGGGGTGGGTCGTCACGTAGAACCGACGGGTCAGGATCGCGTCGAGGACCTGCGCGGCGACCTCCGCGGGTTCGATCCCACCGGTGACCAGGTCTTCGATCAGGTGCGCGAACGCGCCGATCGTGTCGTCGTCGGTGGTGTCACCACGGTCGGGTGCGTAGCGGGCCGCGTCGTGGATCCGGGTCTTCACCCAACCCGGGCACAGCACCGACACCCCCACCGCGGGTGCGGTCGCCGCGAGTTCGGCGAACAGCGTCTCGGACAACGTGACCACACCGTGTTTGGCGATGTTGTAGGGCGCCATGTACGCGGGGGACAACAGCCCGGCCATTGACGCGGTGTTCACGATGTGGCCCTCACCCTGTTCGATCAGCAGCGGCGTGAAGGTGTGCACGCCGTGGATCACCCCGAACAGGTCGACCCCCAGCACCCAACGGAACTGGTCCAACGGGATCTCCCACGACGGCCCGCCGCCGCCCACGCCGGCGTTGTTGCACACCACGTGCACGGCGCCGTACGCGTCGAGCGCGGCGTCGCGCAGCGCGTCGACCTGAGCGGCGTCTGACACGTCGGTGACCACCCCGGTCACGGTCGCCCCGGCGTCGGTGAGACCCCGCACGGCGGTGTCGAGTTCGTCCGCGTTCAGATCGGCGAGTACCACCTTGGCGCCCGCCTCGGCGAACGCCTCGGCCAGGGCGAGCCCGATGCCGTTGGCGGCGCCGGTCACGACCGCGACGCGCTCGTTCAGATCGTCCATTTCGTCTTCCCCTGTGTCCGGTCGGTTCGGTGACCCGGGCGTCGTCCCCCTGTCCGGGTCGGTCGCGGCGAGGTTACCCGCGCACGGTCCGGGACGGGCCACGGTACCGTTGGGCGGCATGGAACACCCCCGGTCCGGCCGCCGTTTCCGGTATTCGGCGTGGGACGGCACCCAGGTCGGGTTCGACCTCGCGGCCCGTGACGTGCTCGCCGAGATCACCGACGACGTGCTGTACCACGGCGATCTGGACGCCGCGTTGCGGCGGCTGCTCCAGGACGGCATGGAACGTCCCGACGGCGAACGCATCCAGGGGTTGCGTGAGCTGATGGACCGGTTGCGCGACACCCGGCGGGACCTGTTGGAGTCCCACGACCTGGGTGGCGTCTACGACGACATCGCCGACCGGTTGCGCGACGTGGTCGACACCGAACGTGCCGCGCTGGACGATCTGGTGGCCGATGCCGAAGCGAGCGGCGACGGGCGTCGCGCCGAGACGGCCCGGTCGAGCGCCGAGGCGCACCGGATGGAACTCGATCTGCTGTCGCCGGACCTGGCGGGCATGGTCCGGGACCTGCAGGACTACGACTTCACCTCGGCCGAGGCCGCGGAGCGGTTCACCGAACTGGTCGACGAACTGCGCAACCAGCTCATGGCCAACCAGGTGAACCGCATGTTGGGCGAAATGGGCGAACTGACCCCCGACGACATCAAACGCAACGCCGACATGATGTCCGAGTTGAACGAGATGATCGCCGCCCGCGAACGCGGCGAGGACCCCGACTTCGACGGATTCATGGACCGCTACGGCGACCTGTTCGGTGACCCGCCGCCGGAGAACCTCGACGAACTGCTCGAGCAGATGGCCGAACGGTTCGCCGCGATGCAGGCGATGTTGAACTCGATGACCCCCGAACAGCGTGCCCAGTTGCAGCAGCTGTCCGAGGAACTGCTCGCGGACCTGGACATGAACTGGGAGTTCCAACGTCTGAACGAACAGTTGCAGCAACTGTTCCCGCAACTGGGTTGGCAACGCAGCTACGACTTCTCCGGTGGTGATCCGCTGGATTTCGCGTCCGCGCCGGGCCTGTTCGACCAACTGGGCGACCTCGACCAGTTGGAGAACCTGCTGCGATCGGCTTCGAACCCGGGTGCGTTGGCCGAAGCCGACCTGGATCGGGCCCGGCGGCTGCTCGGCGACGACGCGGCGCACAGCCTGGAACGCCTCGCCGAGTTGACCGACCTGCTGCGCGAAGCCGGGCTGGTCGAACAACGCGAGGGACGCCTGGAGTTGACGGCCGCCGGGTTGCGTCGGATCGGCAAGAACGCATTGGGCGAACTGTTCGACACGCTCGCGAAGGACCGCTTCGGCTCCCACCGGATCGAACGGATCGGGCGGGGCCACGAACGTTCCGACGAGACCCGCCCGTACCGTTTCGGTGACCCGTTCAACCTGGACATCCAGCGCACGTTGCGCAACGCGTTGGGTCGCCGCGGCCCCGGGCTGCCGGTCCGTCTGGAACCCGACGACTTCGAGATCGCAGAGACGACCGCGAGCGTGCGCACCGCGACGGTGCTGATGGTCGACCTGTCGTTGTCGATGCCGATGCAGGGCTACTTCCTGCCCGCCAAGAAGGTCGCGATGGCCCTGTATTCGCTGATCTCGTCGCAGTTTCCCCGCGACCATCTCGGTCTCGTGGCGTTCGCCGAGGTGGCCCGGGAGGTGGAACCCCTCGAACTGCCGGAGGTGTCGTGGGACTACGTGTACGGCACGAACATGCAGCACGGTCTGGTGCTGGCCCGCCGGCAACTGGCCCGGGAGCACGGCACCAAGCAGATCATCATGATCACCGACGGCGAACCGACCGCGCACATCACCGATTCCGGCGAGGTGTTCTTCCACTACCCGCCGGTGCGCGAAACGGTCGACGCCACGCTCGCCGAGGTGGCCCGCTGCACCCGGGCGGGGATCCGGATCAACACGTTCATGTTGGGTGGTTCCCCGGCACTGGGTCGTTTCATCGAGGTGCTCACCCGCATCAACCGGGGTCGGGCGTTCTTCGTCACGCCCGAGAACCTGGGTGACTTCGTGCTGGTCGATTTCCTGGAATCCCGTCGTCGAACGACCCGACGCGCCGGCTGACCGGCCGCCGGCGGTCCGGCCCGTAGTCTGTGCTGCGGTGACCCTCGACACGGCGACCCACGACGCGGTGGCGGCGACGCCGAAGCCCGACGAGCGGCCGCGCCTGGCACACATGCCGGCGCTGGACGGCCTGCGCGGCGCGGCGGTCGCCGCGGTCGTGGCGTTCCACCTCGGCCACCTGCCCGGCGGATGGCTGGGGGTCGACCTGTTCTTCGTGCTGTCGGGTTTCCTGATCACGGCGTTGCTGCTCACCGAGGCGGGGACGACGGACCGGATCGATCTGGTGCGGTTCTGGGGTCGCCGCGCCCGTCGGTTGCTCCCGGCGCTCGGGGTGCTGCTGGTCGCCGTCGCCCTGTACGCCTGGTACGTCGCGCCGCCCGAACAGTTGCACCAGCTGCGGTGGGACGGTCTGGCCACGGCCGGGTACGTGGCGAACTGGCGGGAGGTCTTCGCCGGGGTCGACTACTGGTCGATGTTCAGCGCGCCGTCGCCTCTGAACCACGCGTGGAGCCTCGCGATCGAGGAACAGTTCTACCTGGTGTGGCCGCTGGTTTTCGTCGGGATCGTCGCGTCGTTGCGGCGATCGGAGCTCGACCGACGGCGACTCGCCCGTCGGGTCCTGGTGGTGTCGGCCGGTCTGGCGGTGGCGTCCCTGGGCGCGGCGGGGGTGCTGCAGTACCTGCGCGGGTGGGACCGCGTCTACTTCGGTACCGACACCCGGGCCTTCGCGATCCTGCTCGGGGCCGGCGCTGCCGCCGGGTGGGTCGGCTTCGCCGATCGGGTCGCGGCGCGGCGGGGCCTGATGCGATTCGGTGGGATCGTCGGGCTGGGAGTCCTGGCAGCCGCCTGGATGTGGATGGACGGGGCGTCGTGGATCGCCCACCACGGTGGGCTGGCGGCGTGTTCGGTCGCCGGCGTGTTGGTGATCGTGCGTCTGGTGTTCGTCCCCGACGGGGCGCTCGCCCGGCTGTTCGCCTTCGCACCGCTGCGTCTGCTGGGCGTGATCTCCTACGGCGTGTACCTGTACCACTGGCCGCTGATCGTGTGGTCGACCCCCGAACGCGTGCACCTGTCCGGGGCGCCGTTGCAGGTCCTGCAGGTGGTCGCGACCCTCGTGGTGTCGATCGTGTCCTACCGTTTCGTCGAACAGCCGATCAGGCGTGGTCGTCGGTGGAGACCGGTCCCGTCGGTGGTCGTACCGGTGGCCGGTTTCGCGACGGTGATGGTCCTGCTCGTGGTCTCCACCGCGGGCGCGCCGCCCACCGGTTCGGTCGATCGGGTCGACGGTGCGGGTGGGGACGGCCCGAGGATCATGGTGATCGGGAATTCCGTCGCCCACTTCGTGGCACACGACGGCTTCGCGCACCTGGACGATCCGCGCCCGGTGGTGTTGAACCGGTCGTTGATCGCGTGCAGCGAACCGTCCACGGAGTTGTTGCGCCGAACCGACGGCAGCACGACCGACCGGTTCGGGGCCACCTGCGACAACGGGTGGTCGGCGGCCGCCGAGGACTTCGCCCCCGAGTGGGTCGTGTACCTGAACGACGGTACGGACCCGGCGTCGTTCCTGCACGACGGGGAGTGGTTGTCACCGTGTTCGTCGGAGTTCGCCGTCTGGGCGAGGTCGAGGTTCGCGTCGATCCGCGACCAGTTCGCCGAAGCCGGTGCGACGTTGGTCCTGGTGACCGGTGTGCCTTCGGTCCAGTTGCTACGCACCGACGAGGAGTACGCCGGTGAGGTCGAATCCACCGAATGTGCCGACGACGTGTTCCGGTCGTTGGCCGACGAGGACGGTGCCGGTGTCCGTCTGGTCGACCTGGAGCGGTGGATGTGTCCCGAGCCGGGACGTTGCCGCACCGAACTCGATGACGGTACGAGCCTGCGCCCGGACGGAACGCACTTCCGGGGCGACGGTGCCCGGTTCGTGGCGGAGTTCGTCATGGAGCGGGCCGGGATCACCGGGGTCGGTTCCGGGCCGTGATCGGTGTACGCCGCCGCGACGCTGGTGGACGACACCAGAACCGCGAACGGGGCCGTCGTTCTCGAAACCCCTTGCAATTCCAACGGAAAAGCGTCATGCTTACAGTGTTGTAATTTCACACTCGTGGTTCCGGTCATCGGGCCCGGAGTCGTGGAGGACCAGGGTGACGTGGTCGGTGCCGGCGGGCAACGACCGACCGAACCCGCCAACGGCAAGCGATCCACTCCGGGAGGCCGGATGTCCGCACAATTCGAACTGGGAACCGAGGAGCTGGAGTGGCATCGCTACGCCAACTGCCTGGGTGTCGACCCCGACCTGTTCTTCCCCGAGCGCGGTGCGTCCACGCGGGAGGCCAAGGAGGTCTGTCGGGGTTGTGTGGTGCGTGAGCAGTGCCTCGAGTTCGCCCTCACCAACGGTGAGAAGTTCGGGATCTGGGGCGGCATGAGCGAGCGGGAGCGTCGCAGGATCCGCCGTCAACGTGCCGCCGAACGACGCGAAGGCGGCGCGCAGACCGCCTGACCGACCACTTCGGGTCGCCCGACGGCCGCTACGGTCGGAACGATGAGCGCCAGCGCACCCGGTATCGACCACGCGGACACCCCTGCCGGTGGGGCGCCGGATCCGCACCTGGCCCGGGTGCGTCTCGCGATGTTCGACGGCTTGGAGATCGCGTACGAGACCTTCGGTGACGAGAACGACCCGGCGATCCTGCTGGTCATGGGGTTCGCGACGCCGATGCTCGGCTACCACGAGAACATGTGTGCGCGGCTCGCCGACGCCGGCTGGTTCGTGGTGCGTTTCGACAACCGTGACACCGGTCTGTCCACGCATTTCACCGACCGGGTCGCGCCGTCGTTGCCCCGGATGCTCACCGGACGGAACCCGTCCTACCGGATCGCCGACATGGCCGCCGACGCGTTCGGGCTCGCCGACCACCTCGGCCTCGACCGGTTCCACCTGGTCGGAACCTCGATGGGCGGGTTCATCGCCCAGACGATGGCCCTGGACCACCCCGACCGGATCGCGACCCTGACCCTGGTGATGACCTCGACCGGGTCCCGTCGGGTCGGTCGCCCCACCCTGCGGGTGCTCGCCGGATTCGCCCGACCCGACGTGCCGACCACACGGGCCGAATCGATCGAGACCCAGGTCGCCACCTACGAACTGATCGGGTCACCCGATCTGGACCTGGACGAGGTGCGGACCGTCGCCGGACTGGCCTGGGACCGGGACCCGACCACCGACGGCCGGGACCGCCAACTGTCGGCGATCCTCGCCCAACCGGATCGCACCTCGGCACTGGCCGGGCTGACCATCCCCACCCTGGTCGAACACGGCCTGGCCGACCCGCTCGTCCAACCGAACGGCGGGCTCGCGCTCGCCCGGGCGATCCCGGGAGCCACGTTCGTCGGCCACCACGGACGCGGCCACGACCTGACCCGTTCGATGTGGCGACGTCTCGGCGACGACATCGCCGCACACGTCGCCGCGCACCCCTGACGATCCGGGATCAACGCGCGGCGGCCCGGATCGCGTCACGTCGGGCGAGACGTGCCTCGATCGTCCGGTCCTCCGCCACGTCGAGCCGCGCCCGTTCGGCCGGGTCGATCCGTTCCAGGACCGCCCGGGGCAACAACCCGACCAGCTCACAACCCCGGACCGACACATCGTGTGCCCCGCCAGCGGCGGCGACCGCTGCGGTCACCTCCGCCGGGCCGGACCGCTCGGGGGCGATCAGGTTGCAGGACACCTGGAACCGGTCACCGACGGCGAGGCCGAGGGTGCGCACCGTGGGTGAGCGCACCGCGGTGGCCACGCGACGGACCGCCGCGAGCTCCGGTGCGGTGACCCACACGTTGTAGGCGACCAGCGCCCCGCGGGCACCCACCGCGCACGCGCCCGCCGTCGGGTGCGGGGCCGTCGGGCCGGTGTCGGGCCCGAGGGTGGTGAACGCCTCGCGCCGGATCGTGGGCAGGCTCCGTTCCGCGCCGTAGCGGAAACACGGCAGCCCGAGTCGGGCTGCGGCCCAATCGGCGAACGCGTCCCGAGCGACGACGGCGTCGGCGATCGTCGAGCCGTCCAACGGCACGAAGGGCACGACGTCGACCACTCCGATACGCGGGTGGACCCCTTCGTGGGATCCGAGGTCGAGGGCCCCGACGGCGGCCACCGTCAACCGGCGGGGGGCCGTCGTACCCACCAGGGTGAACACCGAACGGTTGTGGTGCCCGTCGGTGTGCACATCGAGCAGGTCCGCCCCGCAGGCCGCCGCCAGGCCGGCGAGCACGCCGGTGTCACGACCCTCGGACACGTTCACGACACATTCGAGCATCATCGGATCGTGTCACAACATCGGGGTCGGGGGGTGGCCGCCCGATCCTGCAGGGTGTACCCTTGGGGGCGTGTCCACCGCATCCATCCTCGCCGCTCTCCAGGGTCCCGAGCTGCTCGTCGTCCTGGCGATCCTGCTGATCCTGTTCGGCGGCGCCAAGCTGCCACAACTCGCCCGTTCGGTCGGGTCGGCGCAGCGGGAATTCAAGAAGGGACTCTCCGGGGCCGACGACGACAAGGATTCCGGGACCTCCCAGAAGTCCGACACCGCGGCCAAGGATTCCGAGACCTCCGGTTCCGAATCCTGAGTCCACGTCCGGTGTCGCCCCGTCCGGGGCGGCCACCTGCGTCGGTTCTGTGACGAGTCCGCGAACTCCCTAGACTGATCCGCCATGACCGACGTTCCCGCCGAACCCGCGGAGCCTCCCCGCGCTCACGCCCGCATCGTGTACCTGGGTCCGGTGGCACCGCACTGGGACGTCCAGTCGGACTTCGGTGACCGGAACTTCATCGAGGACTTCCGTGCCCGGGTCATGGCCCGCCTGCAGTTGGTCCCCCCGCACGACCCGCAGTTCCGACGCAACCGGGAACGCTGCGTGCGCGACGCCGAACGGGAGAACATCCTGCTGGAATGGGACCTGGGTTTCACCACGGATTGACCGGTGGGCGAACCGGTGTCGACCGAGACGATCCAGGTCCATGCCGCCGGTGGGTTGATCTGGCGCGAGCGGCACTGCGTGGAGGTCGCGTTGATCCACCGGCCGCGTTACGACGACTGGTCGTTCCCCAAGGGGAAACGGGAAGGCGCCGAGACCGACACCGAGTGCGCGTTGCGGGAGGTGGCCGAGGAGACCGGGCTGGCCTGTGAACTGGGGACCGAGTTGCGTACCGTGCGCTACCGGGACCGGCACGGCCGTGCCAAACAGGTGCGTTACTGGGCGATGCAACTCCGTGGCGCGGCCCCGGGATGGGACGACGAGGTCGACGTGGTGTGCTGGCTGCGGCCGGTGCGCGCGGCCCGGTTGTTGAGCTACGAACGCGACGTGGCGGTCCTCGACTCGTTCTGCCGTCTGGCCGAACTCTGACCGGATCGGATCCGCCGACGGGTCGACACGGCGCGCTTCTACACTTCATGACCAGTGACCAGTGTCGACCACTCGGAGGGGTGGGAACCCCTCCGGGCCCAACGAACTTCGCCGCTCGCGGGTCCCACACCCGCGTTCACGCGTCTGGCGCGGGTGCACGCCCTGTCGGCCGCGGCCGACGCGTTGTTCGCCACCGCGCTCGCCGGGTCGTTGTTCTTCTCGATCCCGGTCGGTGAGGCGCGCACCAAGGTCTTCGCGTACCTGGCCGGCGCGATGGCACCGTTCGCGGTGCTGTCCCCGCTGATCGGCCCCGCGATCGACCGGATCGCCGGTGGGCGTCGGCTGATGGTGATCGCCTCGCTGGGGTTGCGGTCGTTGTTCGCGTTCCTGTTGATCACGACCTTCGACGATCTGGCGGTGTTCCTCCCGTTGGCGTTCGGGATCCTCGTGTTGCAGAAGGGCTACTCGGTGGCCCGCAGCGCGCTGGTTCCCACCACCGTGAACTCCGACGACGAACTGGTCCGGGCGAACTCGAAACTGTCGGTGCTCAGCGGGATCATGGGCTTCGTCGCGGCCGGCCCGGGCGCGCTCGCGTTGTGGCTGGTCGGACCCGAAGGCAGCCTGGCACTGGCCTGTCTGGTCTACGGCGCGGGGCTCGTGTTCTCGTTCCGGTTGCCCCCGGCGCGGGTGGCCCGCAACGCACCGAGTGTGGGGGAACGCATCGAGCTGCACTCACCGTCGATCCTGCTCGCCGCGGGCGGGATGGGTCTGTTGCGCGGCATGGTCGGGTTCCTGTCGATCCTGGTGGCGTTCGGGTTGCGTGCCGACGGGGAACCGTTGTGGCACTTCGGGCTCGTCGGTGCCGGTGCGGTGGGCGGATCGCTCGTCGGTTCGATGGTCGCGCCCAGGTTGCGTGAGGTGATGCGCGAGGAGATGATCCTCATCGCGATGCTGGCGGTGACGGTGGTGGCCGCGTTGTTGTCGTCGTTCGTGCTGTCGGGCCCGGCCGCACCGTTCGTGATCGCCACCGCGGTGGGGATCTCCGCTGCCGCCGGGAAACAGTCCTTCGACGCGATCCTCCAACGCGACGCGCCCGAAGCGAACCGGGGCCGTGCGTTCGCGCGGTTCGAAACGCGTTTCCAGATCTTCTGGGTGGTCGGTGCGTCGTTGGCGGTGATCCCGATGGCGCTCACCTTCGGGTTCGTCATGGTCCTGGCGGTGTCGGGGTTCGCGACGTTCACCTACGGGGTCGGGTTGTTGGCGGCCCACCAACGTGCCGGGGCGGCGCCGACCGTCGCGACCGCCGCCGCGATCGAGGTCGAGGCACGCATGGCCGCGGTCAGCGGGGCGGCCCGACGTCAGGCCGGCCGGACGGTCCGCTCGGTCCGCCAGCGTCTGCATCCGCCACGCCACGGTCCGGATCGTGGCGGCGACGCGACCCCCGACGACGCGGGGACCGTGCCGACCGTGCCGTTCCCGTCGGATTCGGGACACGACGGTGAAGACGGGTCGTCGTCGCCGACCGGTTCGACGTTCTGAAACCGGTCGCCCGTCCCCGAGGGTGACGACCCGGTTCGGCCCGAATCAGTCGGGCAGGTCGATCCGTGCCAGCCAGAGCCCGGGGGCGTCGACCTCGGCGACGGTGGGCAGGTGGTCCGCGGTGTCCCACAGGCGGTTCGGGCCGTCGGAACCGGCACGTTCGACGATCCCGGCGGTGAACGCCCGACCCCGTTCCAGCAACGGTCTGCCCAACTCGATCCCGAACAGTCGGCTGGTGAACGTGTCGGCTTCGGTGTCCGACATGCGCCGACGTGCCAACGCCTCGGTGATCCGTCCGTAGTCGTCGATCAACCGGTGGCCGACGGTGTCGACCACGTGGTCGACGTAGCCGACGATCACCGCGACCAGTGCGTCGATCTCGCCGCGACGTCGTTGCTGTTCGGGCCCGGACGACGCGCCGACGATGATCTCCGGGTCGCCCAGGATCTGTTGGAACGACGCCATCGCCTGCGGGTCGGTCGGGTCGATCCGACCGAGGTGCCGTTCCAGCGCGTCGGGGTCGGGGTGGAACCCGGCCGCGTAGTCGGCCAGCAGGCCATCCAGGCGGGCACGCACGTGGGGCAGCGTCAACACGGCGTGACTGGTCAGTTCGTGCAGACAGATCGCCAGGCGGACCCCGTCGCCGTCCAGGCTCCACTCCGAGGTGAACGCGTCGATCACGTCGGGCAACACCATGATCGACGACCCCGCCGGGCGGGGCAGTGGGATGTCGTAACTGCCGAAGTTGCTGCGTGAAAGATGCCCGACCAGTGATCCGGCGGTCATGCCCAGAAGCATCGGGTTGAGCATCTCGAACATCTTCGACAGCCACGACGCCATCTCGTCGTCGGGGTCGTCGTCGGTGACCTCGGGTGAGTCGAACCGACTCAGTTCGTCACCCAGGCCGACCAGGTCCTCCAGGCCCGGCACCGGGGGCGCGTCGTCGCCGTCGGGCACCGGGCGGTCATCGTCCGGTGGGGTGTCGTCGTCGAGTTGCGCCGCGAGCGCCTCGAACCGGGGCTTGTACGCCTCGATCGTCCGCAACACCCAGGTGGATCGGTTGACCGGTTCGATCGTGGCCGACTGGCCGTCGGTGACCACCGACAGTCCGGTCGCCCCGTTGATCTGCACCTCGGCGACCCGGGCGAGTTGTTCCAGGCGGATCCGTTCCAGTGGGTCGACGTTCACGTCCGGGGAACCCTCGGTCGCGATCGCGAGGGCCAGCTGGGTGGCGGGCTGCCACGCGACCGGACCCTGGTTGCCCATCAGGCGGGCGATGTCACCGAAAAACGGGATCCCGCCGAAGGGATCGCCGGTACTCACCGGACCTCGGCAGGGGGACGTCGGTCGTCGTGACGGACGGGCTCGCTCGGTTGCACGCCGTTCATCGTAGAGGCGCAGGATCGATCCCGCGGTCCCCGGGGTGCGCGATGCGGTACCGGCGTGGCGGACCGGGCATCGTGGTGGTGGTGCGAAAGATCGTTTTCACCGGGGCTTCGGGCCCGGCCGTGCACGCCGTCGTCGGAGCCGTCGCCGCGCGCACCGACGCGGCCGACCTGGTCGTGCTCGCCGGCCGCCCCGACGACATCGCCGGCGCCCGGGTCGACCCGGTCGATTTGGCCGGGGCGGACCTCGTCGAACGGTTCGCGGGTGCCGACGCCGTCGTGCACCTGGGATGCCCGGTCGACGACCAGGACCCCGACGAACTGGCCGAGGGCCGCCTCGTCGCCGAGGCACGCGCCGTGGCCGACGCCGCACGCGGGGTCGGGGTGCCCCACGTCGTGGTCGTGTCCAGCGCACTGGTGCTGGGTGCGTTGGCGTCGAACCCGGTGCCGATGACCGAACAGGCCGTGGTGCACCCCGCGGCGACGTTCCGCCCGGCGGTGGAGATGGCCGAGATCGAACGACTCGTCGCCTCCGCCGACGACGGGACGACCGTGCTGCGCGCCGCTCCGGTCGTGGCCGATGGTGCCCCGGGCTGGTTGGCCGCCGAGTTGCACCGCTCGCTGGCCTACCCGGTCGAGGACCGGGACCCGGGCCTGCAGTACCTGCACGCCGAGGACCTGGGTGCCGCGGTCGCGACCGTGCTGGACCAGCAGCCGGTCGGTGTGGTCCACGTCGCACCCGACGGTGCGTTGAGCGGCCCGGAACGTCGGGCCCTGGAGACCCGCCCGAGGCTGCGTGTGTCCGAACGCGTCGCGCACGTCACCGCCACGGTCCGGTCCACCGCGCGGGGCAGCGGCACCCCCGAGGGGATCCGGCCGTACCTGTCCGAGGAATGGCTGCTCGCGAACGACCGGCTGCGGTCGCTGGGTTGGGAACCGACCCGGTCGAACGAGCAGGCCTACGTGGCCGCGTTCCGTGCGGCGCCCTGGTCGATGATCCCCTCGGGGCGTCGTCAGGAACTGCTGCTGGGGGGACTCGCCGCACTCGTGACCGGAACCGCGGTCGGGGTGGGTGTGTTGCTGCGGCGTCGGCACCGCTGAGCGGCCCCGGCGGGATCTACCATGGACGGTGTGTCGAGGGTGCGTGTCGGTCGACGAGGAGATGCTGCGGTGACGGTGGCTGAACGGGACGCGTCGTGAGCGCGTTGTGGTTCCTCGCGATCGTGGTCGTGGTCGTCGTGGTCGGTGGCGTCGTGCTGTGGTTGACCAATCGGAGCCCGTCGTCGACCGAATCGTCGATCGACTCGTTCCGCCGTGAAATGGACGCGCTCTCGCCCAAGGGGCGGGACGAAAAACGCGCCGGGAGGCGTTGACCCTGGCCCGCGACCTCGCCATCGACCTGGGTACGGCCAACACCCTGGTGTACGCGAAGGGCAAGGGCATCGTGCTGAACGAGCCCTCGGTCATCGCGTTGAACTCGCGCACGACCGAGGTGCTGGCCATGGGCCACGAGGCGTGGCAGATGATCGGCCGCACCCCGGGCTACATCGTCGCGGTCCGTCCGCTCCGGCAGGGCGCGATCACCGATTTCGACGTGACCGAACGAATGATCCGGCTGCTGTTGAAACGTTCCGGGGTGTCGCGTTTCAACCGCCCCCGGGTGGTGATCTGTGTGCCGTCGGCGATCACCGAGGTGGAACGCCGCGCCGTGGTCGAAGCGACCCGTCGGGCCGGCGCGGCGGACGCGCAACTGCTCGAACAGCCCATGGCCGCCGCGATCGGGGCGGATCTGCCGATCAACGAACCGGTCGGGAACCTGGTGATCGACGTGGGCGGCGGCACCACCGAGACGGCCTTGATCTCACTGGGCGGGGTCGTGGCCCTGGAAGCGGTGCGGGTCGGTTCGTTCGACATCGACGCGGCGATCCAGACGTTCATCCGGCGTGAGTACGGCATCGCGGTGGGCGAACGCACCGCCGAGGAGATCAAGGTCACGATCGGCTCCGCGTGGCCCGTCGCCGAGAACGTCAAGGCCGAGGTGCGTGGCCGGGACCTGATGACCGGGCTGCCCAAGACCGTGATCCTGTCGCCCGCCGAGGTGCGCGAGGCGATCTCCGAACCGGTCGGGGCGATGGTCGAATCGGTGATCACCTGTCTGGGGGGCGCGCCACCCGAACTGGCCCAGGACCTGATCGTGCGCGGGTTGTACCTGGTCGGTGGCGGCGGGATGCTCAAGGGTCTCGACGAACGCATCGCCGCGGAGACCGGGATCGCGGTGCACATGGTCGACGCGCCACTCGAGGCGGTCGTGTTGGGTGCCGGTCGGTGCGTGGAGTCCTACGACGAGTTGCAGGTGATGTTCATGGGTGCGCGTGACTGACGACGCGCTCGGCGACGTCGACGGTGCCGCGTCGACCGACACGGCGGCGCCCGACGGGGTGGGCGACTCCGGCGTGGGCGTCGGCAGCGACCCCGACCCGGACCCGACGACCGATTCGACGTCCCCCGGGTCCGGATCCACCGCCGACCGGGACACCGGCGCGACCGCAGAGGACACGTCCGGTCCGACCGGGCCGAACGAGGGGACCGCGACCGACCGGTCCGGGCGGCTGCCGCGCAGTCCCCGGATCTGGTGGATCGCCGGGGGGTTCTGGGTCGTCACCGTCATCGCCGTGGCGGTGCTGGCGTTCATCCCGTCGGGCTACCTGGTGGATTCGCCCGGTGCTGCGATCGACACCGGCGACCTGGTCACCCTGCCCGACGACGTGGAGAGTTTCGAACATCCCGGCGGGTTCCAGATGGTGACGGTGTCCGAGACGGCCCGGGCGGTGTTCGGTCAGGCGTTCGTGGGCTGGTTGGACCCGTCGGCCGACGTGTTCCCCCGCCGACAGGTGACCGGCGACGTCCCCCGCGACGAGGAGCTGCGCTACCAGCACGTGCTGATGGAGAACGCCAAGTTGTCGGCGGTGTACCAGGCGATGCGCGAGCTGGGTCTGTCGGCGTCGATGACCGGCGGTGGGGTGTTCGTGGACCGGATCATCCCGGGTTCACCGGCACAGGGTGTGCTGACGATCGGTGACACGATCACCGCGATCGACGGCGAACCGATCACCACGACCGGGGACATCAGCCGGTTCATGGGCGACGCCGAGGTCGGCGACACGATCACGATGACCGTCGACCGGTTGGGAATCGACCACGACATGGATGTCGATCTGACCCTCGGGGCACGTTCGGAGGCCGAACCGGACGCGCCGTTCCTGGGCATCTACATGGAGACCCGGCCGCACTACCGGTTCCCGTTCGACGTCGGGTTCGACACCGGCGACATCGGTGGCCCGTCCGCCGGGTTGGCGCTCACCCTGTCGCTGATCGACAAACTGTCCCCGGAACCGATCGCCGGTGGGCGCACGATCGCGGTGACGGGGTCGATCCGACCCGACGGGTCGGTCGGTCCGATCGGTGGGATCCACCAGAAGGTCGTCGCCGTGATCGACGCCGGCGGGAAGTACTTCGTGGTGCCCGAGGCGAACGCCGCAGAGGCCCGGGACGCCGCCGACGGCAAGGTCGAGATCATCTCGGTGGAGACCCTGGCCGACACCCTGGAGCAGCTGCGGGCGTTGCCCGCACCGGGCGGCGACTGACCCGTCGGATCGGCTCCGTCGGTGTCGTGTCGGCACCGACGGGGGATCCCCCGTCGGCCACGGTTCGGGCCGTAGCATCGCGCGGGACATGGATGTGCATTCCCAAGCCGACGCGGACCCTTCCGCGGTCCCTTCCGCCGACGAGATCGATGCGATCTCGTCCCGACGTTTCTCGTCGTCGTTCCGGGGTTGGAACGCCGACGAGGTGCGGGTGCACCTGGTCGAGATCGCCGAGATGGTCCGTGGTCTGGCGCGCCGGCACGGCGAGTTGCAACGCCAACTCACCGAGGCCGAAGCCGCGGTGCGTCGGGCCGATCTGACCCGTCTGGACCCCGACGAGGTCGGTCGGGTGCTGGGTGAGGAGACCGCCCGGGTGCTGCGGGCGGCACGGGAATCCGCTGCCGAAATCGAAGCGAAGGCCCGGGCCCAGGCCGAACTGTTGGCTTCCCAGGCCGCGGACGACGCAGCCCGGGTGCGTGCCGAGGCCCGCGACGAGGCCGAACGGGTCCGTGCCGAGGCCGAGGAGACCGCGTCGGCGGTCCGGACGGCCGGGGCGGCACACGTGGAGGACCTGCGTGCCGCGGCCGAAGCGGAACTCGCCGACGAACGTGCCGCGATGACCGATCGGCTCGCCGAGGAACGCGAGGTGCTGCACGCGGAGATCGCGGCGTTGCGTGCCGCCGCGGTGGACGAGGCCGCCGACATCCGCCGGGTGGCGGAATCCGACGCGGAGGCGGTCCGGACCGAAGCGAACCGGTACGCGGAGGCCCTGCACTCCGAAGCCGACGCCGACGCGGCGCAGCTGCGTTCGAACGCCGACGAGGACGCACGCGACGTCACCGCACGCGCGGCCGGACAGGTCGCCGACGCCGAACGGTTGCGGGAC
>CAZVFF010000008.1:16389-18723 GCA_964626395.1 uncultured Iamiaceae bacterium
CCGACCTGGCCCGCAAACGCCGCGCCGCGCGACAGCACTTGGAACAGCTGCATGCCGGACGCGACCGCCTGCTGCGCGCGTACGAGGTCATCCTCGCGACCAGCGACGAGGCGATGGCCGAGCTCGACGTGGTGCTCCCCGATGCGAAACGCACCGCCGACGAGGCGGCGCGTCGGATCGCCGCCGAACCGCTCCCCAGCTCCGAGGAGCTGCTCGCCGAACTCCAGGAGGCACGGGAACGGGATCCGTCGATGGGTCGACCCGTTCCGATCTCCGAACCTGCCCCGGAATCCGACGAGGTCACCGATGACACCGACACCGGGGTCGCGGACACCGGTGACGGCGCCGACCCGACCGACCCGGGGGAACCGACCGGAGCCGTATCGGCCGTCGTGGTACCGGCCGAAGGCGAGGTCGACGACGCCCCCGACGGGCCCGCCACGGGTGACGTACCGGCCGGTCCCGTCCCGGATCCGAACGCCGCGACCACGGGCGGGGAAGCACCGGTTCGGGCGAACGGGCCCGAGCCGATCGTGCCGGTGCCCGAGGTCGATGCCGACCCGATCGCCGCCCGGGCTCCGCACCGCCGTTCGGGTCGGCGTGGCAAACGCCGCCACGATCCGCTCGGTGGGGACGCCCTGCCCGACGTCCCGATGGTCCCGGTCGCTGCCGCGGCCGAATTCGAGAGTGTGCGGGTGATGTCATCGGCCGAGGCCGCGGAGGTCACCGGTTCGACCGGCGCTGTCGCGTCGTCCGTCGAGGAACTCGAATCGCCGGAACCGACCGACGATCGGCGAGCAGGTTCGTCTTCGCCGATGGCCGCCGATCCTCGACCCGCGTCACCTGCCCGGGCGCCCGCGCCCCCGACGTCCACGTCCCGGGCCGCCTCGGGGACCGGACGGGCGGCGGACGGCGCGGCCGTGTCGGGACCCGCCGTCGCGCCATCCCGGCGGGAACCGGCGCCCGGTGCCGCCGAGGCGGAATCGGGCGCACCGTCGACAAGGGCGGCGTCCGGTCCGGGGACCGGACCGACGACCCCGTCGACACCCTCGACGGCGTCGACACGGGAACGGTCCGACGACGCGGTGACCGATATCTTCGCCCGGCTGCGGGCCGACCGGGCCCGTGAGACCGGAACCGGCGAGACCCCGCCCGGAACCGGCGAGACCCCGGCGGGAACCGGCGAGCGTGCCCCCGTGTCCGGGTCCGACGCCGAGGTGGCCGCTGACGCGCCCGATCCGGAGTCGCCCGGCTCCGCCACGGGGCGCACCGGCCCCGACTCCGACGGGACCGGATCCGCAGCGGGTGGCGACGCGCCCGCGGTGCGGGGGAACGGGTCCCCGCAGGGGACGCCCCCGACGAGGTCGACGTCCCCGAAGACGACGCCCGGAAAGATCGAGCCCCGAAAAATCGAGCCCGGCAAGATCGAGTCCGGAAAGACTCCGACCGCGCAACGGCCCGGCGGGAAGACGACGAGCGCCCCCGACGCGAAACCCGGCACGTCGAAGAAACCCGCGGAGGAAGCGAACCTCGACGAGGCGGCCGTGGCGGCACTGTTCGAACGTCGAGATGCCGCCGTCGACGACGCGGCTCGGCTGTTGTCCAAGCACCTGAAGCGGACGCTGTCCGACCAGCAGAGCGAACTGCTCGACCGTCTCCGACGCACGAAGGGGCCGGTGACGCCGGAAACGTTGATCGGCGAGGAGACCGCGTTCACCGACGGTTGGGACACGATGATCCGGGACGACCTGACCGGCGCCGTCGAAGCCGGCGTCGCGTTGGTCGCCGACCTGCGCCCGGGAACGCCCACGGGGGTGACCGCCGAGTTGTCCGACGTGGTCACCGAGGTGGTCGAGACGATCGCCACACCGCTGCGGAGCCGGTTGTCGCGTGTCCTCGACGAGGACGTCGTCGAATCCGCCGATGCCGACGACGGCGACGACGAGCGGGAGATCGCTGATCGGATCCGGGCCTGTTACCGGGAATGGCGTGGCGCTCGGCTGACCTCGGCGGTGTCCGACGTGTGTGCCCGGGCGTTCGGCCTCGGGGTACGGGCCGCGGTGCCCGACGACGTCGACCTGCACTGGTACTGCGGTCCGGGAGCCGCTCCGTGCTCGGACTGCAACGACAACCGTCTCGCCGGCGGGGTGCCCGCAGGCGAGACGTTCCCCACCGGTCGGTCCGTGGCGCCCGCACATCCCGGTTGCCGCTGCCTCGCGTTACCGCTCCTGGACTGACCGGTCGGCAGGTCCCGGGTCGTGGACCCGAGCGACGGTCTCCTAGGCTGGGGCGGTCATGCGACGTTCTGACGAGGACGAACCGAAGCGTCCGAAA
>CAZVFF010000008.1:18733-23802 GCA_964626395.1 uncultured Iamiaceae bacterium
GCGCCGCATCTTCGCGCTCGTGGTCCTGGTGGCGATCATCGTGTTGTTGGCGTCGATGCGCGGCGCGGCGGCCTTCTACATCGACTACCTGTGGTTCGCCGCCCAACAGCAGACCAGCGTGTGGAGCGCGGTGCTCGGCGCCAAGGTCGTCCTGGCGCTGATCTTCGTCGCCATCGGGTTCGTGCTGGTGCTGTTGAACATGTGGATCGCGGACCGCACCGCCGGACGGTACGCGTTGTTGACCAACGAGGACCCGGTCGTGTTGCGGTTCCACGAACTGTTCGGGCACCGCAAGGGACTGCTGCGGGTCCTGTTCGCGCTGGTGCTCGGGATCTTCATGGGGGTGGGGGCGTCCAGCCAGTGGAAGGACTGGATCCTGTTCACCCACCAGGTGTCATTCGGGGAGACCGACGCCACCTTCGGTCGCGACATCGGGTTCTACGTGTTCCGGCTGCCGTTCATCGAGTTCCTGATCTCGTGGACGTTCGCGGCGCTGGTGGTCGCCCTGTTGGCCACACTGGTCGCCGACTACTTCAACGGTGGCATCATCATCCAGGCCCCACCGGGGACCCATCTGGCCGACCGGGTCGCGCAGCGGGTCAAGGTGCACGTGTCGGTGCTGTTGGCGCTGCTGGCGTTGACCAAGACCGCCGACTACTTCTACGCCCGGTTCGAGCTGGTGTTCTCCAACCGGGGCACCGTCGACGGGGCGTTGTACACCGACGCCAACATCGAACTGAAGGCCATCAACCTGCTGCTGGTGATCTCGGTGTTCGCGTGCGCGTTGTTCCTGGTGAACATCTGGCGTCGCGGCTGGGTGCTGCCGATCATGGCGGTCGGGTTGTGGGCCGTGGTGGCCGTGCTGGGCGGTGTACTGGTGCCGTCGCTGGTGCAGCGGTTCAGCGTGCAACCGGCCGAGGAATCCAAGGAGCAGCCGTACCTGGCGAACAACATCGAGGCGACCCGGGCCTCGTTCGGGTTGGATCGTGTGGAGGTGCGCCCGTTCGCCAACGACGGGAAACTCGACGCCGCCGCCTTGCGTGACAACGAGTTGACCGTGCAGAACGTCCGGTTGTGGGATCCCGCGGTCATGCAGGAGGTCTTCACCAAACTGCAGGGGATCCGGGGCTTCTACAACGTGCCCGTGCCCGACATCGACCGGTACGAGGTCGACGGCAGACTCACCCAGGTGCTCACCGCCGGGCGTGACATCGACGACTCGTCGTTGCCCCAGGATTCCTGGGTCGCCCAGCACCTGTCGTACACGCACGGCTACGGCAACATCATGTCGGCGGCGAACGCGTCGGACCAGGGTCAGCCGATCTTCATCAACAAGGACATCCCGGTGGTGTCGAGCACCGAGGACACCCGGGTGAAACGGGCCGCCACCTACTTCGGCGAGAACCTGGGCGGCTACGTGATCGTCGACTCGAAGACCCAGGAGATCGACTACACCGACGAGGCCGGGAACACCAAGTTCAACCGCTACGCCGGGTCCGGCGGGATCGAGATCGGTTCCGGGGTGGGTGGTTTCGTCCGGCGGGCGTCGGTGGCGTTGCGGTTCGCCGACATCAACCCGTTGATCTCCTCGAACGTCGAATCCGGATCCAAGGTGCTCATGTACCGCGACATCCGAACCCGGGTGGAGACCCTGGCGCCGTTCCTCGCGTTCGATTCGGACCCCTACGTGGTGGTGCGCGACAACGGCGAGATCGACTACATCATCGACGCGTACACCACCACCGATCGGTTCCCGAACGCGCAGCGGGCCGTCACGTCGGACATCGCGAACATCAGCGGGTTGAACTCGAAGTTCAACTACGTGCGCAACTCGGTCAAAGCGGTCGTGAACGCGTACGACGGGTCGGTGAAGTTGTACGTCGTCGACCCGGAGGACCCGCTCATCCAGGCGTACCAGAAGGCGTTCCCGAAGTTGTTCACCGCCGAATCCGAGGTGCCCGACGACCTCGCTGCGCACTTCCGTTACCCCGAGGACCTGTTCCGGGTGCAGACCCGCATGTGGGGTCGCTACCACCTGACCGACCCGAAGGGCTTCTACACCCAGGAGAACGCCTGGGAGGTCTCCGCGGACCCGAACAAGGCCGGGTTGACCACCGGCGCGGCGCCCGGCGCGGTCGACGCGAACGGCAACCCGATCGAGTCCGGCGCGGTGCCGATGGGCCCCTACTACCTGTTGATGCGCCTACCCGACCTGGACAGCGAGTCGTTCCTGATCCTGCGACCGTTCGTGCCCAAACAGTCCGGCGCGCCCAACAAACAGGTGTTGACCGGGTTCATGACCGCCGAGAGCGACCCGGACGACTACGGCCGGCTGGATCTGTTCCAGTTGCCGGCGAACAACCTGCCGTCGGGGCCGTACAACGTGGCCGCGCAGATGATGCAGGACCCGAAGGTGTCGTCGATCCAGACGTTGTTGTGCAACGCCGGTGAGGGCAGTGGGGGGTCCGAGTGCGAGTACGGGAACCTGTTGGTGATCCCGATCGACCAGTCGTTGTTGTACGTGCGGCCGTGGTACATCAAGTCGTCGGGCAACGCGTTGCCCGAGCTGCAACAGGTGATCATCGCGTACGAGGACGAGAACTCGAACCTGCGGGTGGCCGTCGAATCCACCCTGCACGGTGCGTTGAAGGACCTGTTCGGCCCCGACGTGCCCGACACCCAGGAACAGAACCCGGCCAAGGGAGTGGACCTGTCGTTGGCCAACGCCGCCGCGCAGGGTGACGACGACGGCACCACGACGACCACGCCGGGGTCGACGGCACCCGGTTCGACGACGGTGCCGGGTTCCACGACGGTGCCGGGTTCGACGACGACCCTGGCGCCCCCGTCGGGTTCCCAGGCCGAACTGATCGCCGAACTGAACGCCGAGTTCGCGGCGGCCGAAGCCGCGTTGCGCGACGGGGACTTCGCCGGCTACGCGGAGCACATCGAACGTGCCCGTGCCATCGCCGCCCAACTCGAGTAGCGCCCCGCCGCCCGCCGCCCGCCGCCCCCTCCTTCTCGAACTTCGTCACGAGATCGTGTCGCTGACACGCTGAACGCGCTTGTTCCAGCAAGCGCGTCCCGCCCATGACGAACTTCGGGACATTCTCGGGTCATGCACCCGGATTCCGCGCTGCATTCGGCAAGCACCAGCGTCGACTCGGGCGCGGCACCGGAGAACCCGCCCGAGTGTGGCCGCCCGGCGCGGCCGCGGGGCCGCGGACGCGGCCCAGCCGACCACTCAGGCGCGGCGAGCGATGAACGCCCGGGCGTGGGCGGGGATCAGCCAGTCCCCGGCCGGCCCGGACTCCCGGTACTTCTCGATCGCCCCGAGTACGGCTTCGACGGCGGCCTCCCGGGTCGCGTCGTCGGCCGATCCGTAGGCGTCCGCCAGCGGTCCGGTCCGGAGCGCGAGGGAGATCCACTCGTGTTCGGATCCGTGACGGATGTGCCGTGGTTGGGTGATGTCGATCACGTCGATCCGGTCGAACCCCGCCCCTTCCAACAGGGCGGTGGTGGCGGCGACGTCGGCCAACGAGAACGGTCCGGGCTCACCTGACGCGGGTGGCGGGTCGAGTACCACGTCGAACGTCGACGCCGCGGCCTCCGGCGGTGTGGTCATCCACGGGTTGTGTTCGCGTTTCGCCCAGGCCACGATCGACAACCAGCCGTCGGTGCGCAACGAACCCGCGAGGTTGGCGAACGCCGCTGCCGGGTCGTCGAAGAACATGATCCCGAAACGGGAGAACACCATGTCGTGGTCCCGGCCCAGGTCGTCGTGTTCGGCGTCCGCCACCCGCAGCTCGATGTTGTCCGGGGTGAGTTCGCCCCGTTCCCATGCGCGCTTGGCCCGGTCCCGGGCGTGGCGCAGCATGTCGCCGGAGATGTCCACGCCGATCACCCGCGAGTTCGGTCCGGCACGTTCGGCCAGCTCGACAGTGGTCACCCCGGGTCCGCAGCCGATGTCGAGGATCGAGGTGTAGTCGTCCAGGGGGATCCCGTCCATCGCGACGATCGCGTACGGGTCGACCTCGTCGCTGCGGGCCCGGCTGCGCTGCTCCCACACGTCGGCGACCGCGTCCCAGTGTTCACGTGTTCCCATACCCGCAACGGTACGCCGGGAATCGACGACCTCCACGTCGGCGCCCGCCGGTGTCCCCGTTCGTGAATCCCGGGACATTTCCGGATCCGGAACCGGAAAATCGTGCCGGATCCGGCAGGCACGGTGTTTTCCGTCGAAATCCGTCGGCGGGGTTGGTGAACCGGGGTGCCGGTCGCTATCGTCTCCGATGCGGGGTGGAGCAGTCTGGTAGCTCGTCGGGCTCATAACCCGAAGGTCGCAGGTTCAAATCCTGCCCCCGCTACCACTCACGAAAGGCCCGGAATCCAAGCGGTTCCGGGCCTCTCGTCGTTTTCAGCCGGTGGCTCAGGAAGCCCCGAGCCGGCACCGTGTCAAACCTGTGTCAAACACGCGTCGGCGGAACCGCGGGCGTCCCGGACTACCGTCACGGTGGATCGGTACTGTCACTTGGATGGAAGCAATCGACTACGACCAAATTGCCGCCCGACTGACGCAGGAAGCGCTTGAGCTCTTGGAAAGGATGGCAGAGGCGCACCTTGGGAGTACCGGTGACCGACTCTTCGTCGACGGAGGCGCATGGGGGTCATCGTTTCTGTTGTTCGCTGGCTCCGGTGGCCCTCATCAGATCGACGAAGTCGACAAGGGTGCACTGAGTGACCTGTGTTCGGTGGGCCTGTTACACGCAGGCTTCAGTACTCGAGGAACGCCGAACTACCGCGTAGCCGGTGAGGGCTTGAACCTCTACAGGCGGGTGATGTCCAGCAAGGGTGGGGCGATCACGCAGGTTGAGGATCAGGTGCTCCGGCTGACCAATGGCCCCGACTTCGCGCGGCAGCATCCGGCAACTGCGAACGCGCTGCGCGAGGCGTTCGATCTTCTTGTGAGTTTGGACGCTGCTGATGACCACACGATGTCGGCCCTGGGCACGCACCTGCGTGGAGCCTTGATGGATGTCGTGAGTGATGTCGTGGGTTCGCCCGTCGGG
>CAZVFF010000009.1:0-23734 GCA_964626395.1 uncultured Iamiaceae bacterium
ACGAGAAACTCGGCAACCGGATCCGCAAGGCCAAGACCGAGAAGATCCCCTACGTGCTCGTCGTCGGTGACGACGACGTGGCCGGCGACACCGTGGGTGTGAACCCGCGCGGGGGAGCGGTGCAACGTGACGTACCCGTCGAGGTCTTCATCGAACGGGTGACCACCGAAGTGGCCGCACGTGGTTTCTCCGACGAGGACGCCCCGGCGGGTGCGCCGGCGTGAGCATCGACCGGATCTGGGCCGGCTGGCGGAGCCGGTACCTCACCTCGGTGAACGAGTCCGGTGGCGCCGAGGTCGCCCCCGACGCCGACGGGCGATCCCTGTTCCAGCGCATCCACGAATCGGGCGAACCCGACGAGGCGACCTACATCCTGTGGCGGAGCGAACGGTGTTTCGCGATCCTGAACGCGTACCCCTACGGCAGCGGTCACCTGATGGTGCTGCCCAAACGTGCGGTGCCCGAACTGGAGGACCTCGACGAGGACGAGTACCGCGAACTGTGGAACGGCGTGCGTGCTGCGGTGATCGCGATCAAGGCCGCCTATTCACCCGATGGCGTCAACGTCGGTATCAACCTGGGCAGTGGTGCCGGTGCGGGCGTACCGGACCACCTGCACGTGCACTGCCTGCCGCGCTGGGTGGCCGATTCGAACTTCATGACCGCGATCGCCGAGACCAGGGTCCTGCCCGAACCGCTCGATGTGACCTGGCGTAAACTCCGGGCCGTCTGGCCGGGGGAGGGGGTCTCGTGAACGACGACGCCCCCGGCGACGGGACCGACCCGGCGGCGGGCCCGGACCCGGCGGCGTCGACCGCGACGCCGCCCGTCGGCCCGAACCTGTTCGCGGACAACCGTCGACGACGGATCCCCGGAGCCCTCTACGTGGTGCTCGGGCTCGTGGTCGGGCTGATCTGGGTGCCCGTGGCCGGCGACGATCCGGTCCTGATCAACGCGTCCATGGCCGTCGGGGCGGTGCTGTTGATCGTGCTCGGTGTCTACGCGCTCGTCACCGCGTGGAGTCTGGACGTCGACGAGGAGGCCGCCCTGCAGATCGTCGCGGTCGAGGCCGGAATGCCGATGGGTCACGCCGCGGCGCAGTTGGGATGGCGGGGTTGGTTGTCGCGCCCCACCTGGCGGATCCTGTGGTACTCGGCCGAGGATCCGCCGCTGCGACGTGGGCTCACCTTCGTCGACGCCCATGACGGACGGATCGTCGACTCGATGGTCGAGTCCAACCCCGAGGACTGGAGCCGTATGGACGGCAGCCTGGACCGCGACCTCGACTGACCACCGCCGGCGTGTGGCGCCGGGCACGATCACGGTGCATCCGGGGGTCAACGGGTAGGCTGGTCGGGTTCCATCGAGGAGAGCCTCCATGTTCGACGGACGTTTCCGGGTCCAAGCAGAAAAACGACTCCGTCCGATCGGGAAGAACCTGCAACGGACGGGCATCCGCGCCGACCATCTGACAGCGTTCGGGATCCTCATGGCGGTCGCCGGAGCCGTCGCGATCGGCGCCGGCGCCCTACGACTCGGGTTGTTGCTGCTGATCCTGACCGCCGTACCCGACGTGCTCGACGGCGCCGTGGCCAAGGCGTCGGGGACGGCATCGCCACGGGGCGCGTTCTTCGACTCGGTGTCGGACCGCCTCACCGACGCGCTGCTGTTGGGCGGTGTCGCGTGGTATCTCGCCACCGGCCATCCGGGGCGGATCGCGTTGCTCCCCATGGCGGTACTGGGTCTGTCGATGCTGATCTCCTACGAACGTGCCAAAGCCGAATCGCTCGGGTTCAACGCGAAGGGCGGCCTGATGGAACGGGCCGAACGCATGATCGTGCTCGGATTCGGCCTGTTGTTCTCGGACCTGCTGATCGCGGTGCTCTGGGTCATGTTGGTCCTGACCGCGATCACCGCCGTACAACGTTTCGTCAAGGTCTGGCGGCAGGCGTCGGTACCGCGCCCGCCGCGGTCCACGACCCGTCGACGGGTTCGTCGGCGGAGTACCGGCCCGGACCGCGCCGCTCGGCGACGTGTCCGCGGCGGACAGCCCTGAAGCCCCCGGGAACCGGTGAGGGCATCGTGAGGAGGTTCGACCCGCCGATCGTGTACGCGATGCGTGCCGTCTCGGCGGCCTGTCGGGTGTTGCCCGAGGCGTCCCTGCCGGTGATCGAACGCGCGGCGGGGCGAATCGCCGCCCGGGTCCTGCCCGATCGTCGAGCCCAGGTGGAACGCAACGTCGCGCGGATCCACGGCGACGATCTCGCTCCGGCGGTCGTCGCCGGCATCGTCGACGAGACCTTCACCAGCTACGCGCGCTACTGGCTCGAGTCGTTCCGCCTCCCCGGCACCGACGCGTCGGTGATCGACGCCGGGGTGACGATCACCGACTTCGACGTCGTCACCGACGCGCTGGACGAGGGCAACGGCCTGATCATCGCGTTGCCGCACCTGGGTGGGTGGGAGTGGGCCGCGTTCTGGTTGGCCGTCGTCCACGACATCCCGGTCACCGCGGTGGCCGAGGATCTCGAACCACCCGAACTGGCCGAATGGTTCGTGTCGTTGCGGGCCTCGTTGGGCATGGAGATCGTGCCACTGGGTCCGGGCGCCGCCGCGGCGTGTGTCCGTGCGCTGCGCGACAACCGGGTCGTGTGCCTGGTCTGCGACCGGGACCTCGTCGGCGACGGGATCGAGGTGCCGTTCATGGGTGAGACCACGACGCTGCCCGGTGGTCCGGCGACCCTCGCCCTGCGGACCGGCGCGCCGCTCATCGCGGCCGCCACCTACTTCGACGGTCGTCGCCACCGATTCGTGGTGACCCCGCCGTTGGACACGACCCGGCAGGGGCGGCTGCGAGCCGACGTCACCCGGGTGACCTCGGTGTTGGCCGGTGAACTGGAGACCCTGATCCGGGACGCACCCGAACAGTGGCACCTGCTCCAGCCGAACTGGCCGAGCGACCGGGCCGCGGTCGCAGCGTCAGCTCCGTAGCCAACGTTCCGCGGCGGCGAGGCGCCGCTCCAGGTCCGCTTCGGTCGCCTCGGTGATCCGTCGGATCCCGGCCAGACGGTTCAGTTCGGCGTTCACGCGGGCGTGGGACATGTTCGCGTACCGCACCAGGTCGGCGGCGCGTGCGGCATTCAGCTCACGCAGGCGGCGTCGCCGACGGACGGGGTCGGGGTGCCCTTCGGGTGTTCCGGGGGTGGCCGACCGCTCGGCACCGTCCGGATCGGGCGTCGTACCGGGCAGTGGGGGCAGCTCCAGGACAAGGGTGTCATCGGGATCGTCGAGGTCCCGTCCCACCGTCACCCCGGCGGTGGCGTGCGCCGAGGCGGACGCCACCTGTCCGGTCGGGGTCGCCGACACGGCAGCGAACAACGACATCTGTTCGACGGGTTCATCGGGCTCGGGTTCGTCCACCTCTTCGCGTCTGTGCGAGGTGGTCACCAGGTGGTGGCGGCGCGCCCGGGTGATCGTCTCCGCGTGGTTGCGCAACCGTCGGTCGGCAGGCAGGAACAACGCGGCGACGACGTCGTCCTCGCCGCCACGGTGCCGTACGAAACGCCCGACGGCCTGACGGAAGAACAACTCGGTGGTCGTGGTCGTCGCGTACACCCCCACCGCCAGGCGGGGGATGTCGACGCCCTCGGAGACCATGCGAACCGCCACCAGCCACGGATCGACCGATCCGGTGAAGGCCGCGATCCGTGCCGACGCGTCGTTGTCGTCGGAGGTCGCCACCACCGCCGACACCCCGTGGCGTCGCCGCAACAGCCCGGCGATCTCCCGCGCGTGGTCCTGATCGGTCGCGATGACCAGGCCCGCGGCGTCGGGGCGGCGTCGACGCAGTGTGACGAGTCGAGCGTGTGCGGCGTCGAGCACCGTCGGCAACCAGTCGCCCTGCAACGACAACGCGGTGCGCAGCCGTTGGGATGCGAGCGTGCCGGTCAGGGTCTCCTCGAACGAGGCGGCGCGTTCCACGCCGTCCGCGTCGATCCACTCCATTTCGCCGTCGAGTACGGGAAATTCGATCTGGCGGATCACGCCGCCGTCGGCGAGGGCGTCCCCGTAGCCGTATTCGAAATCCGGTACGGCCTCGTCCAGGGCGTAGCGGACGAAGGGGATCGCGTGCGAGTCCGATCGGAACGGGGTACCCGACAACGCCAGACGCCATGTCGCGGAGCCGAACGCGTCCCGAACCCCCGACCCCCAGGCCCGATCGTCGGCCGCGTGGTGGATCTCGTCCAGGATCACCAGACCGTCACGCGCGATGCCGGCCAGAGAGTCCGCCGATGTCGCCACCTGTTGGTAGGTGGTGACCACCCCGTGGACGTCGGTGGGCAGGGCCCCGTTGCCGGGGCGCCAGGCGTCGTCGAGCACGAGCCCGAACCGCGCCGCCGCGCGGGACCACTGGGTCTTGAGGTGCGCGGTGGGCACCACGATCACGACCCGGTTGCCGGGCCGGTCGGCCATCCGTCGGCGCAGGGCGACGAGCGCGAACGTCGTCTTGCCCGCGCCGGGGGTGGCCACGGTCAGGAAGTCGGGCCCCGGGTTCGCCTCCAGACGTTCCAGGGCGCGTCGTTGCCACCGGCGGAGCCGGACCCGGGTGTTCACGCGTCGGCGAAGTAGGCGCGTAACGCTTCGACGAGCAGACCGTGGTCGGCGATCGCACACACCTCACGCACCGAGTGCATCGCCAGTTGGGCGACGCCCACGTCGACGACCGGGACCCCCAGGCCGGCTGCCAGGGCGGGACCGATCGTGGACCCGCACGGCATCTCCGAGTGGGACACGAAATGCTGCACCGGTACCCCGGCCGTGTCGGCGGCCACCAGGAACGGTGCGGTGCTCGCCGGGTCGGTCGCATACCGCTGCTGCGCGTTGTGTTTGATCACCGGCCCGCCGCCCATGCGTACCGGATGGGTCGGGTCGTGCCGGCCCGGGTGGTTTGGGTGGGTGGCGTGGGCCATGTCGAGCGAGATCGCGTGGCTCGACGCGAGCGAGGTCAGCCAGTCCGTGCGGTCCACACCCCGGCCGGCCGCGATGCGTTCCAAAAGATGGGTGACCCAGGCGCCGTCCGCGCCCGTCGCGGATCGGCTGCCGACCTCCTCGTGGTCGACCAGTACGACGACCCGGACCACGTCGTCGGACGGTTCGGCGCCGACCAGAGCGGTCAACGCCGCGTGGCAGGACAGCAGATCGTCGAGGCGGGCCGACGCCAGCAGCTCGTCGTCGCGTCCACAGCGTCGCGCCGGTTGCAGGTCGAACGGGGCGAGGTTCCAGCCACGTACCGCTTCGGGTCGGGTCCCCGCGAGCTCGGCCACGTGCGCCCTGAACCCGACGGGTTCGGCGTCGATGCTCCACAACAACTGCAGGTGCTCCTGGCGGTCGAGCTTCAGACCCCGGTCGTTCACCCCCCGGTCCAGATGGATCGCCAGTTGCGGGATCCGTACCACCGCACGGTCGTCACGAACCAGCCGGACCGCCGGGCCGTCGGGTCCGTCCACGAGCACGGTCCCGGCGATCCCGAGATCCCGATCGAGCCACGAATTCAACAGCGGCCCGCCGTACACCTCCACCCCGAGACGCACACAGCCCGCCGAGACCGACTCCGGTCGGGGTTTGATGCGGAAACCCGGACTGTCGGTGTGCGCCGCGGCGATCCGCATCGGCGCGGTCGGCGCCGTTCCCGGGCCGTGCCGCCACGCGACGAGGCTCCCCCCGGTGACCACGAACCCACGGTCCGGGTCCGATTCGAACGGTGCGTCGACCGGGAGGTGGGTGAACCCCGCCGTTTCGAGCAGCGCCGCCGCGGTCGCGACGGCGTGATCGGGGGTCGGCGAGGCGTCCAGGAACGCGATCGGGTCGGTGTGCCCGTCGGTCACGGGTCGTCTTCGTCGGACGCGGTTCCCACGACCCGGGCCGTACCGGTCGCGAGCAGGTCGTAGAGCACCCCGCAGACCTCGAAGGCGCTCTGCCCGAGATTCTCGATCATGTCGGCCGCGGAACGTCGCCCGTCGAGCTGGGCCAGGATCTGCCACTGGTCCGCGGTGACGGTGATCCGTGAGCGGTCGTCGGGGATCGTCGGGCTGAGTGCCGGGATGATGGCCGTCGACGGGATGAGCTCGGCGATCCGGCGCCATTCGTCCCGTCGATGGTCGGCTTCCCGGAGCACGTCGGCGTGTCCCATCGCGACGACTCCGCCGAGGGGGTCCGCCGGACCCGGATGGAATGCGAACGAGTCGGCCCCCACGACGGCGATCTCGAACACGGTTGTGACGATCTGTTCCCGAGCCACCGCGGCGACCGCCGCGGGGTCGATGTCGAACCGGTCACGGAGGGTTTCGTGCAGCGCGTCGCCCTCGTCGGTGGCGGCGACGGCCTCGTCGAACTCCGCGCCGGTGGTGATCCCCCGGCGCTCCAACAGGTCCCGGGGTGGCATCGAGCCCGGCGACGTGCCGTAGGTGAGTTCGCCGTCACGGATCCACAGGGTGGCCGCGACCGGCTCCCCGAACGACAACGTCCCGGTCATCGCCGTCCCGGCGAGCAGTTCGAACAGTTCGGTGAGCGAGAAGTCGTCGAAATCGCCCGACAGGGCGGGTGCACCGTGTTCGAGGGGCGTTCCGGACGGGTCCACGCACGTCAAACTAGCCGACGTTCGCTCCGCCCGATCGGGATGGGGAACCGGTCGGGCGGCGCTTCGCGGTGCGATCCGGCGACCCACGATGGGTCGTTCGGCCCGAATCGTCGGTGTGCCGACGCGCGGACCTCAAGGTTTCCCCGTGGCAGCCGAATGGAGGTCACCTGACCGCCGGGTGAACGGGCGCGTACCACGGGCCGCGAGGAGACTGGTCAAGCGTGTTCAATCTCGACAACCTGAAGATCCGGACCAAGCTGATCCTCCTGCTGTTCGTCCCGGTCGTCGCCCTGCTGTTGTTCGCCAGCGTCGGGTGGAGTCAACGCAACGACACCGCGCGCCGTGCCAACACCGACAAGCACATCGTCGAGGCCGCAGCGGCCACCTCGGATCTGATCGCCGCCCTGCAGCACGAGGCCGTGGCCAGTGTCGGGACGGTCGCCGGCGTCGAGAGCGACACCGATCCGGCCGAACTGCAGAAGCGCACCGACGAGGCCGTCGAACAGTTCGTCGATGTGAACGCGAAGCTCGATCTGGACGGCAACACCGCCGCCGTGAACGACGTGTCCACGGCGTTCACCACGTTGGAGACGAGCATCGATTCGATCAAGGGTTTCCGGGGCCAGCTGGATTCCAAGACCAGGAAGGGTCAGTGGTACGACGCGATCGACGACTACCGCACCAACTCGATCAACGGGTTCGTCGACTACGTCCAGGAACTGGCCAAACTCACCACCACCCCCGAGGTCGTCCTCCCTCTGGAACAGCTGGCCGCCCTGCTGGATTACAACCTGCAGACCACCTCGCTGGGCATGATGGCGGTCGCGGCGTCCGCGAACGGCGAGGACATGTGGACCGAACCCCCCGGTTCGGATGCGCCCGATGCCGAGGAGACCGGTCCCGATGACCCGGTCACCAGGTCGCGCGCGTACGACCTGGCCGTGGACCAGGACACCCGCAACGCGGTGTTGCGGCGGGTCGCCGGGAGCGCTGGTCCGATCAACTCGTACTTCAACAAGAACGTCAAGCTCGACGGACCGCTCGCGAGCGCGTTCGGCAACTGGCAGGTCGCCCAACCGTTGGCCGGTGGTTCCCTCGCCGCGAGCCGGGACACGTTCGCCTTCCCGGCCGAACCGGTCCCCCTGGCCGACCTGCAGTCGTACGTCACCCAGCTCGGTGAAGCCGCATCCGATCTGACCGACCGGACCGTCGACCAGATCGACACCCAACGGTCCGACGCCGTGAGCAACGCCCGCCTGTACGTCCTGCTGGGTGTGCTCGCGATCTTCGCCGCGATCGCCGCGGCGATCGTCATCACGGTGTCGATCACCCGTCGCCTCGCGAAACTGACCGACGCCGCGGACCGCCTGTCCCACGAGCAGTTGCCCCGCCTCGTCGACTCGTTGAAGAACCCCGCCGAAGACGACGTGGGGTACCTCACCTCGTCGTTCGCGGAGATCGACGTGTCGGGTTCGGACGAGATCGGCCAGTTGGCGGGCGCGTTCAACCGGATCCAGGGTGTGGCCGTCGACGTCGCCACCGAACAGGCCCAGCTGCTGCGCAAGGGCATCGGTGACATGTTCGTCAACCTCGCCCGTCGGAACCAGAGCCTGCTGGACCGCCAGATCGAGTTCATCGACGAACTCGAGAATGCCGAAGAGGACCCGGATCAGCTCGAGAACCTGTTCCGCCTCGACCACCTGGCCACCCGGATGCGTCGCAACGCCGAATCGTTGCTGGTCCTCGCCGGTGCCGAACCGAGTCGCCGCCGTGGCCGGCCGGTCCCGTTGGCCGACGTGGTACGCGCCGCGGTCGGTGAGGTCGAGGATTTCGCTCGCATCGACATGCTGCAGTTCGACGAGGTGCTCGTCGCCTCGAATGCCGCGCTCGACATCGCGCACCTGCTCAGCGAGCTGATGGAGAACGCCGCCAACTTCTCGCCGCCGGACACCCGCGTCGAGGTCGTCGGTCACCGCACCAAGGCCGAGGGCTATGTGATCTCGGTGACCGACCACGGCATCGGGATGGCCCCCGATGCCATCGCCGAGGCGAACGATCTGCTCGCGCGCCCACCGCTGGTGGGTCTCGCGATGTCGCGATCGCTCGGATTCATCGTGATCGGTCGCCTGGCCGCCCGGTTCGGGATCGCCGTGCGACTCATGCCCTCACCGTCGAGTGGGACCACCGCGATGGTGTCGTTGCCCCCGGCGCTGATCACCGAACCGGCCGGAGGACCCGACGGGCCCGGTGAACTCACCGAGACCGGCGCCGCGCCGGTTCCCCGGGCCACCGAGAACGCGGCCAGCCTCGCGGAGGGGACCGACCGCCGTCCCGCCGCCCGACGCCGACCCGAGGGCCCCACGCCGACGAGGAAACCGACCGAACGTCCGACACCGGTGAGGAGACCGGCCGCCGACCTGCCGACCCGGGGCGGTGGCCTGCCCCGGCGGGGCGCCGACGCACCCGCGTCGGTGCCACAGCGGGAGCCGGCCACCGCCGGCACCGGTGCGGCGCCCGAGGGGGTCCCCACGGGTTCGGCGGGCCCGGCTGCGACCACGACGTCCAGCGGACTCACCAAACGTGTGCCCCGCCGAGCCGGCGGGAAACGAGCCGTACCCGGCGGTGACGGCACGCGTGCCGCGACCCAGAATCGGCGTTCACCGGACGAGGTACGATCCATGCTCTCCAGTTATCGGAGCGGTATGAAGCAGGGCCGTGCCGACGATGCGAGCGCCGCCCGGACCGACGACACGACACCAAAGGAACCCGAGGAATGACCGAACTCTCGAGCGAGGCTCGCAACATCAACTGGTTGGTCGCGAACTTCGTCGACAAGGTCGCCGGTGTGCAGAACGCCGTCGTGGTCTCCTCCGACGGTCTGCCGATGGCGGTGTCCACCGGGATGGATCGCGACGGCGCCGACCGATTCGCTGCGGTGGCCTCGGGCCTCATCGGGCTCGCCTACGGCGCCGCCGGCCGCTTCGGTGGGGGAGCGGTGACCCAGGTCATCATCGAGATGGAATACTCGTTCCTGTTCGTCACCGGCATCTCCGACGGGTCGTCGCTGACCGTGTTGGCCGACTCGACCTGCGACGTCGGGCTCGTCGGTTACGAAATGGCGGTGCTCGTGGAACGGTGCGGGTCGGTGCTCACCCCGGCGCTGCGTGCCGAACTGCAGGGGGCACTGCCTCGATGACCCCGCCACCCGACCGCGGTTCGGGACGCCTACGGGTCCGTCCGTACGCGATCACGGGTGGCCGGACGCGTTCGAACCTGGACATTCCGCTCGAGACGATCATCATCACCACCCCCAAGGGTGAGGAGTCGATGGATCGTCTCAAGATGGAACGGGCCCGGATCGCCGAGATGTGCCGGGAACCGCTGTCGGTCGCGGAGGTCTCGGCGTATCTCCACGTCCCCCTGGGCGTGGCGAGGGTGCTCGTGGGGGACATGACCGAAGAAGGGCTCGTCGAGTTCAGTCGACCACGCCCCGCCGATGAACGACCAGATCTGAAACTCCTCGAAAGGGTGCTCGATGGCCTCCAAGCCCTCTGACAACCACGGAACCGGGGGTGACGCGACCGCCGCGCCCATGCCGGTCAAGATCGTCGTCGCCGGCGGCTTCGCCGTCGGTAAGACGACGTTCGTGGGTTCGATATCCGAGATCGATCCGCTGACCACCGAAGCGAAGATGACCAGCGTCGCCGAGGACGTCGACGAGATCGGCAGCGCCAGCCGGAAGACGACCACGACGGTCGCGATGGACTTCGGCCGGATCGGACTGGGCACCGACCTGGTGTTGTACCTGTTCGGGACGCCCGGCCAGGATCGCTTCTGGTTCATGTGGGACGACCTCGTGCGGGGCGCGATCGGTGCGGTGGTGCTCGTCGACACCCGCAAACTCGAGGAGTGTTTCCCCGCCATCGACTACTTCGAGGAACACGAGGTGCCCTTCGTGGTGGGCGTGAACGCCTTCGACGGGATCGCCACGCATGATCCGGCCGATATCCGTGAAGCGGTCGCGGTGTCGCCCGACACGCCGGTGTTGTTGTGCGACGCCCGGGAACGGGCCTCGACCAAGATGGTCCTGCTCGAGCTGGTGCAGCACGCGCTGGCCCGGGCGACCGCCGCGGCGGTTTGACCGCTCGGCGGTACACCAACGCGACCGCGGCGGCCGCTAGTGTCGGCTTCTCGTACCGGGAGGTCCCCGGTCCCACCGACGAAGCCGGGGCGTACACGTGACGACTCCTGCAAGCGATTTCCCGACCGCGTGGCGATCCGTCGACGCCGTCGAGGGTTGGATGACCGAAGCCCAGGCGCGACGGCTCTGGGACCGTGCGAGTGAGCTGCCCGGCAACGCGAGGATCGTCGAGATCGGCAGCTTCCGCGGCCGGTCGATGATCATGCTCGCCTCGGCTGCGCCGGCCGGGACGGAGATCGTGGCGATCGACCCGCACCTGGGAACCGACCGCGGACCCAACGAGATCGTCACCACCGGTGAGCTCGGTCAGAGCGACAACGACCTGTTCGAGGCGAACCTGGCCGGTGCCGGTGTGCGCGAACGGGTGCGTCACGTTCGAAAGTTGTCCGCTCACGCGCTCGACGACGTCGAAGGACCGATCGACCTGCTCTACATCGACGGGGCTCACCGGTACGCGCCGGCGCGGGCCGACATGGTCGACTGGGGTGCGCGGGTCGCCGACGGTGGCGTGCTGCTGGTCCACGACTCGTGGAGTTCGGTCGGCGTGACCCGGGCGTTGTTGCGGACGTACCTGAACTCGCGCGAATGGTGCTACGTGGGCCGGTCGGGATCGCTCGCCGAATACCGCCGTGGCCCCATGGACGAGACCACACGACGGGCCAGCAGGCGTCGTCAACTGAAAGAACTCGGATGGTTCGCCAGGAATGTGTCGATCAAGGTGCTGCTGACCCTGCGTCTGGGACGCGTGACCCGGTTGTTCGGTCACGACGGCGAAACGTGGCCCTACTGAGATGACCACCGAGAGCCGCTCGGGCGCACCGGACGCGCCACGCACGCTGGTCGTGGTGCCCACCTACGTGGAGGCACCCAACATCGAACTGTTCCTCGAAACGGTCCGCGAGGTCGTTCCCGTGGCCGACATCCTCGTCGTCGACGACAGCTCACCGGACGGCACCGCCGATCTGGCCGAAGCCAAGGGTGCCGAGCTGGGTCGGGTCGAGGTGATGCGTCGACCGGCCAAGACCGGCTTGGGCAACGCCTACCGTGCCGGGTTCGGCCACGGCCTGGACGCGGGGTACGAACGGCTCGTGCAGATCGACGTGGACTTCTCCCACGATCCCGCCATGATCCCGAAACTGCTGGAACGCCTCGACGACGGCGCCGGTGTGGCGATCGGGTCGCGTTACGTGCCCGGCGGCAGCACCCCGAACTGGCCGAAACACCGGCAGATCATGTCACGGTGGGGCAACGCGTACGCGACGTGGCTGCTGGGGCTGGCGATCAACGACGCCACCGCCGGTTTCCGCGCGTACCGGGCCGACGTGCTCGAAGCCATCGACTTCCGGTCGACGATCGCGAACGGTTACGCCTTCCAGATGGAGGTCGCCTACCGGCTCGCCGACTGGGGCGGCCGGATCGACGAGGTGCCGATCGCGTTCACCGACCGGGTCCGCGGCCAGTCGAAGATGTCGGTGCGGATCATGGCCGAGTCGATGCTGCTGGTGACCCGATGGGGCGTCCGGGATCGTGTGGCGCGACTCCGGGGCCGCCACAGGACCGACGGGCGGGCCTGACCGGCGGACTCGCCGACAGCGGTCCGGTGGATCCGTGCCCGATCGGTTCGGGTCGACCCACCGCCGGGTCAGTCGTCGTCGGTCGGCGTGATCCGGCCGTGTTCCTCCAGGGTGGTACGGGCGATGACGGGCGCGTCGCGGCCGGTACCGTGACTCCCGGCGGGACGATCCACCGCCCGCGGTGAGGTCGACACCTCCTCGTGGTACTCCTCTTCGACGTTGACCTCCCACACGTCGTGGGTGGTGCCCGTCATGATGTTCTCCACGGTCAGCATCGCGGTGAACATCGAATGATCCTGGTTGTTGTACCGGAACATGCCGTTGCGCCCCACCGGGTGCACGTTCACCGCGTGTTCGTCGAGCCACGCCCGGAGCACGTCGACGTTCGCGTGGTAGCGGTCGTCGTAGATCGGGTACGCCTTGGGTTGACGCACCACGTAACCCTCGGTGATCTCCCCGGCCCGGGCCAGACCCAGCGTCTCGAGCTCACCCTTGGCTCGTTCGATCAGGTCCTCGTCGGCCATGTTCCACTCGTCGTCACCTTCCCACACGGTGTACTCCAACCCGAGGGTGTTGAAACCGGGTTTGACCATGTACGGCGACCACGAACCGAAGTTCTGGATCCGCATCGTGCGCACCGCGGGTTCGTGGATGTAGATCCAGTTGTCGTCGAAGGTGACCAGCTCGTCGGGGAGCACCAGGGCCACGATGAGGTAGTCGCGGTAGCGCAGGTCGCCGGCGGCGGTGCGGACGTCGTCGGGTACGGGTGGGTCCATCGCCTCGAGCAGCTGGGACATCGGCATCGACGAGATGACCTCGTCGGCACGGTGGGTGGTGACGTTCCCATCGGCGTCGCGGGCCTCGACGGTCTCCGCGCGACCGTCCGTATGGTGGATCCGCACCACCTCGGTCGACATGTGCACCTCGGAGCCGTCGGCGACGATCTTGTCGCGGCAGGTCTCCCACATCATCCCCGGTCCGTACTTGGGGTACTGGAACTCCTCGATGAGCGAGGTGATCTCCTTCTGGTTCCTCCTCGGGGTGAGCGCGTTCAGGATCGCGTTGCCCAACGAGAGTCCCTTGACCCGCTGCGCGGCCCAGTCGGCGGGCATCTCGGAAACGGGTACGCCCCAGAGCTTCTCGGTGTAGGTCTTGAAGAACGTGCGGTACAGGCGCCAGCCGAAACGGGCCACCAGCCAGTTCTCGTAGTTGGTCTGGTCCTTCGGCGGACGGATGCGGGCCGCGGCGTAGGAACCCACGCAACGGACCGCCTCGACCGGCCCCAGGTTCTTCAACGCGTTCATCGCCCGGATCGGGTAGTCGAAGTACCTACCCTGGTAGAAGATCCGGCTCTTGCGGGGCCGCATCAGAAAATCGGAATCGGGCAGGATCTCGTGCCAGAGGTCCTCGACGGGTTGGACCTTGGTGAAGAACCGGTGGCCGCCGATGTCGAAGCGCCAGCCGTCGCGCATCGCGGTGCGACTGATGCCCCCGATCTCGTCGGTCGCCTCGAACACCGTGGAGGACACCCCGTACTTGTGCAGTTGGAATGCCGCGGTCAACCCGGCCGGTCCGGCACCGATCACCACCACGTCGGGTGGGTCGGTGGCGGTGGGGGAGTCGGTTGGCGGGGAAGCGTCGGTCATCGGTCACCTGTGGAGAGAACGTGGACGACGCGAGCGTAGTGAACGCCGCACCGGATCAACGCGATGGGGCCTCGTGGTGGCGTCGTGCCCAGGCCACGTACGCATCGACCGAGTCGGGGTTCGCCAGTGCGCCGGCGGCGACGGCCTCGGAGACCGGGGCGCCGGCCAGGATCCTCTTCACCGGCACTTCGGTCTTCTTGCCCGACAGGGTCCGCGGCACCGCGTCGACCGCCACGATCACGTCGGGGACGTGCCGGGGTGACAGTTGTCGGCGGAGTTCGGACCGGATCCGTGTCCGGAGGGTCTCGTCGAGTGTGACGTCCTCGGCGGTCACTACGAACGCGACGAGCTCGTCCTCGTCGTCGGCGTCGAGGTGGACCACCAGGGTCTCCTCCACGCCGTCGATCTCCTCGACCACGGCGTTGATGTCGGCGGTTCCCAGCCGTACACCGCCCCGGTTCAACGTGGCGTCGGAACGCCCCGAGATCACGCATTCGCCTTGTTCGGTGATCGTGATCCAGTCCCCGTGCCACCACACGTCCGGATAACGGGAGAAGTAGGCCTCCCGGAGCCGCGACCCGTCGGTGTCGCCCCACAGCCCGACCGGCATCGACGGCATCGGCGCGCTGACGACCAGCTCACCCTCGTGTCCGATCACCTCGTCGCCGGCCGGGTCGAACGCGTGGACCGCCGCGCCGAGGAACCGGCACGGGATCATCCCCGCGTGCACCGGCAGCAGTGGTGCACCACCGACGAACGCCGTGCACACGTCGGTGCCACCGCTGATCGACGAGATCGGCACCCGGCCGACGTGGTCGGTGATCCACCGGAACGAGTCGGCGACCAGGGGAGCCCCGGTGGATCCGACCCATCGCAACGCCGAGAGGTCGTGGGACGTGGCCGGTTCCAGCCCCCGGTGTCGACAGGCGTCGATGAACGGTGCGGAGACACCGAACGCGGTGATCCCGTGTTCGGCGCACAGACGCCACAACGCGTCCATGTGCTCGGCGCCCGGATCCCCGTCGAAGAGCACGAGCGTCGCGCCGACGGCCAGCCCGGAGACCAGGTAGTTCCACATCATCCACCCGGTCGTGGTGAACCAGAAGAACCGGTCGCCCGGGCCGAGGTCGCCGTGCAGCGCGAGTGCCTTGTGGTGTTCCAGGGTGATGCCGCCGTGGGAGTGCACGATCGCCTTCGGCAGACCGGTCGTGCCCGACGAGTAGAGCACCCACAGCGGATGCTCGAAGGGTACCCGGGCCGTTCCGGGGTCCTCGGGGCCGTCGAGGGCGCCCCAGTCGATCGTGTCCGGTGGCGCTTCGCCGTCGGGGTCCAGGTACCCGATGTGCACGACCGCGCGGAGCGCATCGAGGTGGTCGACGACCGAAGCGACCTCGTCGTGTCGGGAGATCGTCCGCGACCCGTACCGGTAGCCGTCCACCGCGAACAACACGACCGGGCGGGTCTGGGTGAGACGATCGAGCACACTGCGGATCCCGAACTCGGGGGCGCAGGAGGTCCAGATCGCCCCCAGCGACGCGGTCGCCAGGAACGCGACGATCGTCTCGGGGATGTTCGGGGCGTAGGCGGCGACCACGTCACCGCGGCCGACCCCGAGTGCTGCGAGACCGCGGCGCACCCGTGCCACTTCCGCACGCAACGTGCCGAAGTCCATCGCCGAGTCGGCACGGGAATCCGACCGGGCCAGGATCGCCGTTTCCCGGTCGTCACGCCCTGCGGCGGTGAGCAGCACCTCGGCGGCGTTGAGCGTGGCCCCGGGGAACCAACGGGCACCGGGCAGACCGGTCCGGGAGTCCGGCCCCGTGTCCAGGATCCGTGTTTCGCCGGTGATGGGGAGCGCGAAATGGTCCCGCACCGCCGCCCAGAACGCTCCCGGATCGGCCACCGACCATTCCCACAGCGTCGCGTAGTCGTCGACGGGGACCGCCCCCCGGTCCCGGACCCACTGCAGGAACCCGCCCATCCTGGTTGCGTCCCGGGCGTCGACCGCCGGTTCCCAGAGGACCTCGTTCATCGTGACCACTCCGTTCCACTCGCACGAAACCACCGGCGCCCCCGGTCGGCGGGTGTCGACCCGGAACGCGTTCTGGACCGGCCCGTCGGGCTCCGACGGTATCGACCGTTCGCAGCGTAGTTCCCGAAGCGATCCGTTGTTCGGCGATGCTCCCCCCGACGGGGTCGACGCTCTAGTGTTCGAACGTCATGGGTGCGTCGATGAGCTCAGGTACCGGCCACGACGCGACGCCGTGTGGCGACGCGGGCGTACCGGTCGGGAACGGGGAACGTGCCTTTCCCGCCCGGGTCGGTCCGTGGCGTTTCGTCGACGGTGCCGCGCTCGTGGCCCTCGCGGTCGTCGCCGTCGCGGTCCGGTTCTGGACGCGGTCGCCGATGTGGCTCGACGAGGCGTTGACCGTGGACATCGCGAACGGGTCACTGTCGGGCATCACCGGTGCGCTGCGCCACGACGGTCACCCGCCGTTGTACTACGTGCTCCTTCACGCCTGGATGTCGGTCTTCGGCGAATCCGACCGTGCTGTGCGTGCGCTGCCCGCCGTCTTCGGTATGCTGGCCGTACCGGCCGCTTTCCTGGTCGGGCGTCGGGTCGGTGGACGCACGGTCGCGTGGTGCACCGCGGTGGTGTTCGCGGTGTCGCCGTTCGCGGTCCGTTACAGCACCGAGAGCCGCATGTACTCGCTGCTGATGCTGTTGGTGCTGCTGGGATGGCTGTGTGCCGACAGCGCGCTCCGACGCACCCGCCCCTGGCCCCTGATCGGTCTCGCCGCCTGCACGTCGGCGCTGCTGTGGACCCAGTACTGGGCGCTGTGGCTCGGGGTGGCAGCGGCGTTGGCGCTCGCGTGGCGGGCATTCCGCGCCCACCGCACCGGTGCCGTGGAACGGATGCGGCGGACGCTGTGGACCCTGGGGGCGCTCGCGGTCGGTGCGGCGTCGTTCCTGCCGTGGGTCCCGACCATGCTGTACCAACAGGCCCATACGGGCACACCGTGGGCATCACGGGCCATGCCGCCGACGGTGTTGGTGACCACGGTGCGGTCCCTGGGCGGGGAGACGAACGCCTCCACCGAGGTCGGCGGCTGGGTCTTCGCGATGGTGATCGCCCTCGGGCTGTTCGGTGTGGGCGTCGCGTCCGGGCGGATCGAGCTGGACCTGCGGACGCGTCGGTGGATCCGACCCCTGGCATGGCTCGCAGGGGGGACCTGGTTCATCGGATTGGCGGTCATGGTGGTCACGAACTCGGCGTTCCAGCCGCGCTACAACGCCGTGTGGCTGCCGTTCGTGTTCGTGATCGCCGCCGTCGGTGTGGCGGTGCTGCGCGGGCCGGTCCTGCAACGGGGCGCGCTCGCGCTCATCGTGCTCGCGTCCGCGACGGGGATCGCCAAGAACGTCACCTCGGAACGCACCCAGGCGGGTGTCGCAGCCGCGGCGATCGAACGGGACGGTGCGCCCGGTGACGTCGTGGCGGTCTGTCCGGACCAACTCGGCCCGGCGCTGGCCCGCCGGCTGTCGCCCGGCGACTTCGACGTCGTTTCCTTCCCCGACTTCGGGGATCCCACCACGGTGGACTGGGTCGACTACGTCGACCGGACGAACTCGGTCGACGCCACGGACTTCGCCCGGGGCCTCGTCGAACGGGCCGGGCCCGACCGGACGGTCTTCGTCGTGTGGAGCGAGACCTACACCACCCACCGTGAGGTCTGTCGGGACATCGTCATCGAGCTCGGGGCGTCGCGTCCCGACAACGTCCAGTTGGTCGAGGCGGAACGTTCCTACTACGAGAGCGAACACGTCACCGCGTTCCGACCGGCTCCGGACCCGTGACCGACACCGGACGTTCCCGGTGGACCGTCGGGGTTGCGTTCGTGGTCTCCCAGGGCCTCGCGATCCTCGGCTGGGTGGTCGCGACCGTGATCACCCGACGGGTGGTCGTCGACGGTGCCCGGCCCGCCCAGTACCACGGGTTCCTCGGTTGGACCTCCTGGGACGGCGGGTTCTACCGCCTGATCGCGGAACACGGCTACAGCGGCGCGGGCACCGAGAGCATCCGGTTCTTCCCGCTCTACCCGGTGATCGCGAAACCGCTCGGCGTCGTCCTCGGCGGCAACGTGGACCTCGCGTTGTTCATCGTGGCCAAGGTCGCGCTCGTGGTCGCGCTCTTCGGCATCCACCGCCTCGTCGTGGACCACACCGGTTCGGCCGACACCGCGGACCGGGCGGTCTGGGTGTGGGTGCTGTTCCCCGGTGCGTTCGTGTTCGCCTGGGCCTACTCCGAGCCGTTGCTGGTCGCTCTCGTCGCATGGGGGCTGTGGGCGTTGCGACGACGACGATGGTGGCTGGCCGCGCTCCTGGGTCTGGGGGCCGGATTGTGTCGGCCGGTGGGCGTGGCGTTCGCGCTCGCCGCCCTGGTCGAGGTGTGGGGTCACCACCGGCGCGGCGATCGGAGTCCGGTCCCGGCACGAGCCGCTGCGGTCCTGGCCGCCCCGGCGGGTGTCGCCGCGTTCTGCACCTACGCGTGGTGGCGGGGATTCGGATTCCTCACACCGTTCACGATCCAGGACGAGTTCCGCGACACCCAGACGCCGTTGCACCGGATCTGGTCCCTCCCGGAGGTGTTCGGTGGCTCGGAGGCGTTCACGACCGGTCTGCACGTGCCGTTCGTGATCGGCGCCCTGGTGCTGTTGGGGGTCGCGTTCCGGAAGCTCCCGGCCAGTTGGGCGTGGTTCTCCGCTGCGGTCCTGGTCGCTGCGTTGTCGACCGACAACCTGAACTCGATCGAGCGTTACGCGACGAGCGCGTTCCCGCTCGCGATCGCCGCTGCGGTCCTGCTGGAGCGCCGGGAACGGTTCACCCCGGCGGTGTATGCCGGTGGTGGAGCGCTCTCGGTGGCGTTCTGTGCACTGGCGTTGCTGGGCGCGTACGTCCCCTGAAGATCGTTCCGGGTCGTGATGCGTTCGATGCTCGCGATCCCGGCCGTGCGGAAACTCGCGATCCGCGTCGCCCACGAATCGACGACGCCACGCCCGTCACGGGTCGCGAAGAACGTGGTGAGGGTCCCCTCCGGGGCGTAGGTGTCGGCACCCTCGACGACGCGGGTCCCGGTGTCGGTCTGTTCGACGAGGAAGGTGTTCACGGTGGGTTCCCTTTCGTTGTCGGGGTGGGGTCCGGGACGGGGTCCGGACCGTCGGCATCCACGGTACGACGACCTCCCTGTGGGGAGGAAGGGGTGGAACCGTGTGTATTCGGCGGCATCGCGCTGTGCGGTGTGTGTGGACGCGGTGTGCACGGCCCCGGGTGTGCCAGAGTGGGACGATGACTCCCAGCGCCGAATCCGTTGACACCACGACGGTTTTCGACTGTCCGCGTTGCGGTGGACGGACATCCCACCCCTACTGGGGTCCCTGTGGAGCCTGCCGGGACGAACTGCGCACGACGATGCGCGGCGAAGCCCGTGAGATCGCCGCGGTCGCCTACGAACCGAAGATGAACGTGACCCCGAACGCGGTCGCCACCAAGGACTGAAGGTGGTTCAGTCGTCCACGCAGAGCGCCGCGGCGGCCGCGTAGTCGGGTTTGCCGCTCGGGCTGCGTGGCACGACGTCGACGAAGAAGATCGCCTTGGGCACCTTGAACCCGGCGATGTGGTCCCGGGCCACGACACGCAGTTCCTCCGCATCCACCTGCGTGCCGGGGTGCAGCGCGACGACGGCGGTCACCTCGGAACCCCAGCGTTCGCTCGGTCCGCCGACGACCAGCACGTCATCGACGGCCGGATGTTCCTTGACGGCCCGTTCGACCTCCTCGGCGAAGATCTTCTCGCCCCCGGAGTTGATCGTCACCGAATCACGACCGTGCAGCTCGATCGAACCGTCGGCGGTCCACCGGGCACGGTCACCGGCGATCACGTGACGCACCCCGTCGACCACGGGGAAGGTGCGTTCGGTCTTCGCACGGTCACCCAGGTAGCCCAGTGGGACCCGTCCGGAGGTGGCCAACCAGCCGACCTGTCCGGATCCGGTGTCGAGCACCCGGCGACGCTCCGCGTCGAGCACGACCGTGCCCGTGTCCGGTCGGAACGTCGTGGCACGCGCCGAACCGGGCGCGGTGGTGTTCATCGCCTGACGTCCGGCCTCGGAGGACCCCAGGACGTCGAGGATCCGCACCTCGGGCAGGTGCGCCCGGAGCCGGTCGGCCACCGGACGCGACAGGATCGCCCCGCTGGACAGCAGGTGACGGAGCCGGGTCGGGACCGGCGCCCCGGCGTCGAGCGCGTCGGCCAGCGGGCGGGCGAACGCGTCGCCGACGATCACCATCGCGGTGACCCCTTCACGGGCGGCGACCCCCAACGCGTCGACCGGATCGAAGCGGTCAACCCGGTCGGGTAGGACGACCGCACCGCCCGACAACCAGGTACTCAACGCGTTCCAGTGCGCCGCCCCGTGCATGAACGGTGGCAGGGGCATCGAGGCCAGACCCCGGCGGCGCCCGGCCCGTTCGACGACCTCGTCGATACCCGACAGCTCCGAGCCGTCGGAACGGGTCAGCCCGAGTGCACGGACCATGAGGTCGCCCTGGCGCCACAGCACCCCCTTGGGTGCGCCGGTGGTGCCGCCCGTGTAGAGGATGTACCGGTCCGACGGGGAGAAGTCGGCCCGGGGAGGATGCCCCCCCGGCATGGCCGCGGACGCCTCGTGCCAGTCGACCGCGCCGGGCAGCAGATCGTCCCCCGAGCCGTCGTCGACGCGTACCAGCAGCTTCGGTGGGTCGATCCTGTCGAGGACCCGGGCCAGGGTCGACGCGAACGTGCCGTGGTAGACGATCACGGCGGCGCGCTGGTCGGAGAGCACACCGGCGAGTTCGTCGTCCACGTAGCGGTAGTTGATGTTGGTGGCCGCCGCTCGTGCCCGCCAGGCACCCAGCATCCCGATCAGGTACTCGGGGCCGTTGCGCAGGTACAACGCCACGTGGTCGTGCGGTGATTCCCAGCCCGGCCCGGTCTCCGGGTCGCCGTGCAGGCCGACGCCGTGGTCGGCGAGCAGGTGCGCGAAACGGTTCGCCGCCTCGCGGACCTCGGCGAAGGTCGCCCGATCGTCGCGGAAACACAACGCCGTCCGGTTCCCGTCGGCATCGCAGAGCGCGTCGAAGACGGTCGTGTACGCCTCGTCCATTCCGCTGTGTGGGTCTCGTCGACCGGTCCGGTCGTTCAGCCCCGTGGACGTTCGGTGATCGCGACCGTGGTCATCACGTCGCCGACCTCAACCGACTTGGCCACGTCCAGACCCTCGGTGACGTACCCGAACAGGTTGTAGGAGGGCGCGAGCTTGGCCCGACAGTCGTCGATGCAGATGAAGAACTGCGAACCGTTGGTGTCCGGGCCGGCGTTCGCCATCGCGACCGCGCCGTCGAGGTACTCACCCTTGACGGGCTCGTCCGCGAACTTGTAGCCGGGACCGCCGCGTCCGGTTCCCTCGGGGTCACCACCCTGGATCACGAACTCGGGAACGACCCGGTGGAACGTCAACCCGTCGTAGAAACCGTTGCGTGCCTGCACCACGAAGTTGTTCACGGTGTTGGGCGCGAGCTGTGGATCCAGATCGGCCACGATCGTGCCGCGGTCGGTGGTGATCGTCGCGGTGTAGATCGTGTCGTCGTCGATTTCGAATGCGGGGGGATTGGCCATGGTCCAATCCTTGCACACGGTGTACCGGGACCGACCGGTCAGACCCCGGCCGCCTCCGCGCGTGCCGCTTCGCTGGGCTCGCCGATCAACGGATGGTGACAGGCGACCTAGTGCCCGTCCTCCACGGCCCGGACCTCGGGTTCGATCCGGGCGCAGACCTCGGTCGCGTACGGGCACCGGGTCCGGAACCGGCAACCGCTCGGTGGGTCGATGGGGGAGGGCAGTTCCCCCGACAACGGCGGCTCGTCGTCGATCCTGCGGTGCACGTCGGGTGTCGGGATGGAATCGAGCAGAGCCGCGGTGTAGGGATGCGCGGGGGTGCCGTAGACCCGGTCCGGTGTGCCGGTCTCGGCGAGTTTGCCCAGGTACATGACAGCGACCCGATCCGAGACGTTCTTCACGACCGCGAGGTCGTGCGCGATGAAGATCATCGTCAGTCCGTAACGCTGCTTCATCTCCTCGAGCAGGTTGAGGATCTGCGCCTGCACCGACACGTCCAACGCGGAAACCGGCTCGTCGCAGATGATGACCTCGGGTTCGAGCACCAGGGCCCGCGCGACACAGATCCGTTGGCACTGTCCGCCCGAGAACTCGTGCGGGTACTTGCCCATGGTGGTGTCCGGATCCAACCCGCACGCGTCGAGAACCTCGCGGACCTTGGCCTTGCGTTCCTCGGGGGTGCCGATCTCCCAGATCTCCAACGGTTCGGCGACGATGTCACCGACCCGGCGACGCGGGTTCAACGACGAGATCGGATCCTGGAAGATCATCTGCATCCGGGGACGTTGACGACGCAGCTCCCGCTTGGGCAGACCGGTGAACTCGGTTCCGGCGAAGGTGACCGATCCGCTCGTGGGCGGGGGCAGTTGCATGATCGCCTTGCCGGTCGTGGATTTTCCGCAACCCGATTCCCCGACCAGGCCGAGCGTCTCACCCTTGCGCAGATCCAGGCTCAGGTCGCTGACCGCGTGGACCTTGCGGCGACGGGAGGCGGGGAACTCCACGGTCAGGTGTTCGGCCCGCAACAGCGATTCGTCGCGCAGGTGCGCGGTGCCCGGTGCACTCATGTTCAGGGGGTCTCCTCGTCGGTTCTGTTCCGCTCCGGTGCCGGTCCACCCGATGCGCCCGCTCGGGGTGGCGGAACCGGACGGACGGTCCCGCCGGTGCTCTCGGCGGTGCCGCTGCCGGGCGCGTCCGGGGCCGTACCGGTCGCCTCGTCGGGTCGGTCCACCGCCGCACCGGGCCGGCCGCCGCTGTCGGCGGAGGTGTTCACCGGGAACCAGCATCGGTAGAAGTGTCCCGGCGTCTCCGATTCCACCAGCGGGGGCGGCTCGGAGAAGCACTTGGGCTGTGCGTACGGGCAGCGCGGCGCGAACCGGCACCCCTTCGGGAGGTTGACCAGGTCGGGCGGACGGCCCGTGATCACGTTGAGTCTGGTGTGGCTCGGTTGATCCAACCGTGGGATCGCCCGGAGCAGCGCTTCGGTGTAGGGCATGCGCACGTGCTCGAACAGTTCCGTGGTCGGAGCCAACTCGACGACCTGCCCGGCGTACATGACGGCGACCGTGTCGGCACGACCGGCGACCACACCCAGGTCGTGGGTCACCATGATCATGCCCATGTTGCGTTCGCGCCGCTGGGTGTCCAACAGGTTCAGGATCTGGGCCTGCACGGTGACATCGAGCGCGGTGGTCGGTTCATCGGCGAACAACAGTTTGGGCCCACACGCCAACGCGACGGCGATCGTGACCCGCTGGCGCATTCCGCCCGAGAGTTGGTGGGGGTATTCGTCGATGCGCTGCTCGGGCGCGGGGATACCGACCGCTTCCAGGCCCGCCAATGCGGTCTGTCGGGCTTCGGACCTGGACATGCCCAGGTGGTAGCGCAACGACTCGGTGATCTGTGGCCCGATCTTCATCACCGGGTTCAGCGACGTCATCGGATCCTGGAAGACCATCGCCATCTC
>CAZVFF010000010.1:0-23330 GCA_964626395.1 uncultured Iamiaceae bacterium
ACGGTGCCGGCGTCGACCTCGAAGTGCGAACGCAGGTCGACGACCTCGAGCAACGGTGCGTCGGGGTCCGGCTCGAGGCCGAGTGCGGCGATCCCGGTCCTGGTTCCGGGTGCTGTCGTGGTCCGTGTGCTCACCGATCGAATCCCTTCGGGTCGTCCCGCCGGATCACCGGACCGCCTCGCCGTCCGGTCACAGTGCCGCCTCCTTGACGTCGAAGCGTTCCCGGAAACGGTCCCCGACGTAGTTGAACGACAACACCGTGATGAACATCACCGTCGAGGGCACCACCACCACGATCGGGGCGTCGTTGATCACGTTGTAGCCGTCCTGGATCATGGTCCCCCAGCTCGGATTCGGGGGTGGTACCGACAGTCCCAGGAACGCCAGGCCGCCTTCGGCGACGATGGCGATGGCGATGGCGAGCAGGTAGAACGCCACGACCGGCAACGCCACGTTCGGTAGCAGTTCCCGGAAGATGATGCGCCGGTTGGTCGCCCCCATGACCCGGGCGGCCATGACGAACTCACGTTCGGAGAAGGTCAGGGTCGCACTGCGTGCCAGGCGCGCGAAACCCGGGGTCGCCACGACCCCGATCGCGAGACACACGTTGAACAACGACTGGCCCCGGAACGCGACGATCGCGATCGCGAGGATCAGCGCCGGGAACGCCAACGCGATGTCGACCACGGTCATCAACAACCCCTCGGTCGCCCCCCGGAAGTAGCCGGCGACGAGACCGATCAGGGTTCCCAGGATCATGCCGATACCCACGGCGACGACGCCGACGAGCAGCGCCACCCGGGCACCGGCGACGATCCGGGCGAAGGTGTCGCGTCCGGCCGAGTCGGTGCCCAACCAGTGTTTGGTGCTCGGCAGCGCGTTGGTCTTGGAGTCCAGGGTCGGGTTCGGACACGCGGTGATCGTCTCGGGTGGTGCGACCTCGCCCTCGTCGGCCAGTTGCTGCGCCTGGAACGGGGTGTCCGCGTACTGGCCGCTGGCGGTCTGGTTCGCGCTGTAGATCTGTGCCGCCGTGGCGGTCAGCCCGTGGTTGTCCATGGTGGCCGCGAAGGTGGAACACGAGTCCGGCTTGGTCGTCGACTGCAGGGGGAGCACGGGCGCGAAGACGGCTCCGAAGAGCACCAGCCCGATCCAACCCACGGCGATCCAGAAGGTGAAACCCATCGACTTGCGCTTCCGGCCACCCTCGGAACCGGGCGGACCGACCAGTTCGGGATCCCCCTCGGGACCCGCCGGGTCCAATTCGGACAGGACGGTGTTCTCAGGCATTCCGGATCCGGGGGTCGAGGATGCTGTAGCAGATATCGGTGAGCACGTTCACCGCGACGTACACCACGGCGATGATCACCACGAGCGCCTGGATCGTCGGGTAGTTGCGCATGTAGATGCTCTTGGTGATCAGCTTGCCGATGCCGGGGATGGAGAACATCACCTCCATGATCACGGTGCCACCGATCAGGGTCCCGACGTTGATGCCGAACACGGTCAACAGCGAGAACGACGACGGCCGCAACGCGTGACGGGTGAGGATCCGCCAGGTCGGCAGCCCTTTCGCCCGGGCCATCAGGATGAAGTCCTCCTGCAGGGTCGCGATCATGTCCGAGCGCAGCAGACGCTGGTAGACCGCCGCCATGCCCATGGCCAGCGCGACCGCGGGGATCGCGAGCGTCGTGAGGTTCTTCCACACCCCGTCGGCCCAGGGTGAGTACACCGACTCGACGGCTCCCATCCAGGTGACGAAGATGATGATCAGGAAGATCGCCAGCACGAAGTTGGGGATCGCCACGAACAGGAAACTGGCCGTGGTCAGGACCCGGTCACTCATGCGGTGTTCGCGGTAGGCGCCGTAGATCCCGAGCGGAATCGCGATGATCAACGACAGGATCATCGCCATGATCATCAGTTCCAGCGTGGGCGGGATCGCTTCGGCGATCTGGGGCCACACCGGGGAGGGCTGGGTGTCGTACGTGATCCCGAAATCGCCCTGCAGCGCATTGCCGAACCAGTGGAAGTACTGGGTGAGGATCGGTTCGTCCAGGTCCAGACGGTTCCGCAGTACGTCGGCGGCGATCACGCACTCGTCGGCTTCACACACCGACACCCGTGCACCGGGCGCCTCGGTCCCTTCCGGGTGGATGACCTCGGGCGACAGTGCCGAACAGTCGACGGTTTCGCCGAGCAGGCTGTCGCCGCAGGGAACCATCTGGTTGACCTGGTCCTGCAGGATGATCGCGGTCGGGTCACCGGGGATCTTGTGGGCCAGCAGGAACGTCAGGATCGAGACGGCGAAGACCGCACCGACGAGCCGGAGGAGTTTGAGCAGGACCTGTCTGGTCAGCTGCACGACGTGGGCCCCCCGAACTCGCCGGATCGCATGTCGTGGTCTGTGACCTGGTCACGTCGCATGTGTCGGTGGATCCCCTGATCTCGAGCGTCCGGCCGTAGCGGCCCCCTTGCTGCGCCGCTCGGTGACGAGTGGCACCCTGGAGTATGTCACCCGGTTCCCCGGCGGGTGAGATCCGGCACGGTATTGCCGCCCGAGCGGGGTGTCAAGGACCCGGTTCGCCTCCTCGCTGGGACCGTGTCGGATGTCGACGGTAGACTCGGTTTCGATCGTGGACGGGAGGTCCGCGCGCCCGGCGTCCGGCCGGGAGGAACCGGTCCCGTGGAATGCGAGCGTGCGTCACCCATGAGGAAAATCAGTCGGATCCGGGAACGGTTCGGGCAGGACCTCGAGGCCGGTCGGGTCGACCGGGCCGTTGGTCGGATCTGGGAGGTGTACACGACCACGATCGACCGGAATCGACCCGAGGTCGGGGCCGCGCTGGTGTGTGCCGCATCCGACGAACTGTCGGTTGTCGGACGGTCCGACGCGGCACTCGAACTGATCGAACGGGCGCTCGGTGCGATTTCCGCCGTCGACGGCACGGCGGCGACCGCTCGGGGCCGGTTGCTCGCAGCCCGGGCCGGGTCGTTGCGCACCCTGCGTCGTTCGGTCGAGGCGTTGGACGACCAGGACCGGGCACGGGGCCTGCTGGGCCGGTCGGCGACCGCCGCGCAACTCGCGACGCTGGACCACGACCACGCGGTGTTGCTCGCCGACACCGGCGCACGACGTGAGGCGGTGGAGGGGTTGGTGGCGGCTCGCGACGCCTTCCTGGCCGTGCGGGACCGTGTCGGGGTGGCCGCAGCCGACCACAATCTGGCGTTCGTGCTGCACGACATGGGCGCCCTGGACGACGCCCTGGAGTACCTCAACGAAGCCCGCGACATCTTCCTCGCGACCGGACTCGAGGAGGAGGCCGCGTCCTGCGACCAGAACCTCGGCGTCGTGTTCTACGACGCCGGCAGGCTCGCCGACGCCGGTCGGCGTTTCATGGCCGCGCGACGCCGGTTCGTCGACAACGACGCGCCGATCGGAGCCGCCGAATGCGCCGCCAACCTGTCGACGGTGCTCGAGGCGATGGGTCACCACGACGAAGCCGAGCAGTATCGTCGCCGGGCGACCGACGCGGGCGTGGGTGTTCCCGCCGCAGTCCGTGACGAGGTGCCGGCGGTCGGCCCGGATCAGCCCTCGAGATCCGGTACCGCTTCGGCGTAGCGACGTGCCTCGCGGTCGACCCGGTCCGCGTAGGCGCCGCTGAAGTTGTAACTCAGGATCGCGCGTCGGCGGTCACCGTCGATGCTCAGGTCCACCCCGTTCCGACAGAGGTACGCACCCGCGGTGGCCGCCGAGTCGTAGAGGTTCTGGATGTCGGCCTCGCCGTCGTCGTCCCCGTCCACCGCGACGGTCGCCCAGGTCGACGGCAGGAACTGCATCGGACCTTCAGCCCGCATGAACCCGCCGTCGGAGGTCCGGATGACCTCGGTGTCGTTGTCACCGTTCAACGGGATCCCGTGGATCGGCCGGGTCAGGGTCCCGTCGCGTCGGACGACCGAACCGCCGTGGGTGCCCTGACCCGATTCGACCCGTCCGATGCCGGCGAGCAGCGACCAGTGCAGCCGACAACCCGGCGTCCGTTCGTTCGCCGCCCGCGCGCCCACGACGTACGCGTCGAGCACGACCAGGGGCAGGTCCGTGCCCGTCACCAGCGCCGTCGCCCGGCTGTCGCGTACCCGCGCCAGGCCGTGGAGCTCGTCTCGCCCGAGTCGGGTGATCGCCTCCTCGGTGTGGACGGCTTCGGCCCGGGTGCGCTCCAGCTCGTCCGCGGCGCGTGTCGACTCCGCGGTGCTCCGTTCGATCCGGGCCTCGGCTTCGGCCCGGATCCCGGCGTGACGCTCGTAGTCGGCGTGACTGGTCTGCAGGACCGCGTCGCGCAAGGTCGTGGAGGATCGGGCGGCGAGGAACGCCGCGTCGTCCAGGGCCCACACGGCACGGTCCGCGGCGTCGTCGGTTCCGCCCACGTAGGCCTGCAGGGCCAGCCCACGCAGTCGTGCATCGAGCACGACCAGCTCGGCGTCGGCGGCGTCACGGACCGTCGTGTCGCGTTCGATCGCAGCTTCGAGCCGTTCGCGTTCACGAGCGAGATCCGCAACCCGTTCGCGCAGATCCTCGCGCTGGGCGCGCTGATCCCGGAGTGTCGCCCGCGTGGCGTCCAGATCGGCCATCGCGGCGTCGTGTTCGGACGACGCGACCGCGATCCGGTCGAGTGTCGGATCGATGTGGGCCGCCCGGGTGGTGTCGTCGCCGGGATCGGCGACCGCCGGTGGAAACGGTGCGACGGCGGAGAAGACCAACACCAGAACGGCCGTGAGCACCGGGCGTGTCGCCGGGTGCATCGGCCGTCGTCGGCCGTCGGTCGGGGAGTTCGCGTGCATGGTCGTGGTCGCCGCGCCGTGGGGTCCGCCCCGGTCGGCACGACGTGCCGGTCACGGGTGGGCCAGACTGGGCCCATGGCTCCGCGAGTGACGATATCCCACCACGACGGCATCGCCGATGTCCGTCTGAACCGGCCCGACAAGCTGAATGCGCTCGACACCCCGATGGTGGACGGCATCCTGCGGGCGGGCGAGGAACTCGCCGCGGACCGTTCCGTCCGCGTGGTGGTGCTCTCGGGGGAGGGGCGCGGCTTCTGCGCCGGCCTCGATGCCTCCAGTCTGGGCGCGCTCGCCGGTGGTGACACGCCCGAGATCGATCCCGAATTCGCCGAGGCCTACCAGGGTCCGGCGGTGATCACCGGACCGATCACCGACCGTCTCGAGGGCAGGATCACCAACGCGTACCAGGAGGTCGCCCATCTGTGGAGCACCCTGGAGGTGCCGGTACTGGTCGCGTGCCGGGGACCGGTCCTGGGCGCCGGGATCCAGATCGCGCTCGGTGGTGACATCCGGTTCACGACCCCCGACGCCAAATGGGCGGTGCTCGAGACCCGTTGGGGCCTGCTGCCCGACATGACCGGGATCCAGCAACTGGTGCGTCTGGTCGGCCTGGACGTGGCCAAGGAACTGGCGTTCACCGGACGGATCATCTCCGGCGCCGACGCCCACCGGTTGGGTCTGGCCACCCATGTGACCGAGGATCCCCACGGTGACGCGATGGCGCTCGCGGCCGAGCTGTGCGACAAGAATCCGGCCGCGTTGCGGGGGATCAAGGCGTTGGCGAACGCGGCCGGAACCCGACCGTTGGCCGAGTCGTACCTCGCGGAGTCGGAGCTGATCTCGGAGCTGATCGGCAGCCCGAACCAGATCGAGGCGACGATGGCGCACCTGGAGGGCCGCAAACCCTCCTTCGTCGACCCCTGAGGGTCCCTCAGGTCCAGTCGCCGCGTTCGACCAGCACGTCGCGCAGCACCGCCGGACGGTCGGTCATGATCCCGTCCACACCCAGGTCCAACAGCTCGTGCATCGTGTCGGGATCGTCGATCGTCCACACGTGCACCTGTACGCCCTGCCGTCGGGCAGCGACGAGGAACGCCTCGTCGACGATCCGGACCGCCCCGATCTCGACGGGGACCTGCGCGCACGCCGCGGCGGGTCGGCCGAGGGGGACACGCCACGACGACGCCCGCAACCGCGCAACACCCCGGGGGCCGAGCGCGGTGCACAGGTCCCGGCCCAGCATCGCCCGCAACCGCGCGATACGGCGGTCACTGAAGGCCCCCACACAGACCCGGTCGACACTGTTCGTGCGGCGGATCACGGCGGCGAGCGCCTCGACACAACCATCGTGCTTCGGGTCGATGTTGACCCGCAGTTCGGGCCAGGTCCCCAGCAGATCCTCCATCAGCGGGATCGGTTCGCGCCCGTCGACCCTGGCAGCCCCGACCTCGGACCACGGCAACTCCGAGATCGCGCCGGTGCGGTCGGTGACCCGGTCGAGGTGGTCGTCGTGGAACGCCACCAGAACCCCGTCGGCCGTGACGTGCACATCGGTCTCGACATACCGGTAGCCCAGCCCGACGGCGTTCTCGAACGCGGGCATGGTGTTCTCGGGCCAGTCACCCGCACCTCCACGGTGGGCGAACGCGAGCGGTCCGGGATGGTCCAGGAACGGCCAGGCGTTGGCGGGCACGTCCCGTTCAGCCCGTGTAGGTGGGGGTCCCGGCGACGGGACGGGCCGCCGACGGGGTCGTGGCCCCCGGGCCGCCCGGTCGACCCTCATCGTCCGGGCCGGGTTCACCGGGTCGCTCCGGCTCGGGTTCGGGTGTGACATCCGGTTCCGGTCCCGGTGCGGGGGGTTCCGCGTTCGGGTCCCAGGCCACGCCACGTTCGTTCAACAGGTCCATGAGCACCTGCGGACGGGACACGTTCAGCCCGTCGACCCCCGCGTCGAGCAGCGACGCGTAGAACCCGGCGTTCTGCTGGGAATGCGAATCCATCCAGACCCAGACGGCCAGGCCGGCCGCGTGGGCCCTCTGCACGAACTCCGGGGTCACGACCTCGATGACCGTCCCGCCCAGATCGTAGGTGGGGGGCACGTCGAGGATCTGCGCGTTCTCCGGCGGTGTGTTCGTCAGGAAGAACTCGGTGACCTCGTCGAGTGTGGCACTGGTGGCGACCTCGGGGGCGACCGTGCGGAACCGTTCGATGCCGGCACCACCGAACGACGCGATCGCGACCCGGTCGGTCAACCCGTGGGCCTCGATCAGCGCCGCGGTCGCATCGGCGAGGGCGACGACATCGCCGGCGTTCTCCTTGATCTCGATGTTGAACCACGCGTCGGGGAAACGTTCGAAGACCTGCTCGAGCGACGGGACCGCGAAGTCCTCCGCGGAGGAACCCGCCGGGGGTGCCACGTCGCCGGTGCGCACGCCCCGGAACACGTAGTCGTCGACCGGCAGACCGTGGCATGCCGCGCAGTCCGGCGCGAACCAGTACGCCGCGTCGAGCGCGTGCACTTGGGCGAAGGTCATCGAGTCGACGCGTCCGGTGCCGTTCGTGGTGCGGTTCACGGTGTTGTCGTGCATGAGCACCGGCACCCCGTCGGAGGTGATCTGCAGATCCATGTCCAGGATCGGGACGCCCGATTCGATGTTCCTGGAGAACGCGAACAGCGTCTCCTGGGGGTTCTCGTCCTCGCCGCCGGCGGGCGCCAGCGCGGCGACCCGACGCTGCAGCCAGGGGTTGTCCTCACCCGGACCGGGGGAGGAACCCGCGGGTGCCGCGAAGGTGACGGCCATCAGGACCGTCAGGGCGAGTGCGACCGCACCCGGTCGTGGTCGGTTCGAACGCATGCGGGAATCCCCTCGGGTCGACGGTGTCGCCCCGAACCGTAGCGTCGTCACCGGCACCGGTGCCCGCTCCGGACGCCCGGGTCAGTCCTCCAGGCCGCGCAGGTGCGCTGACTCGTTCACGGTGTGGAGTCGGAACCGCTTGTCGTTCCACGAGATCCGGGACACACCCGTGTAGGCGGGGCCGAAGAACAGCACCCTGTCCATGTCGAGCACGTGCGAGAGGACCGCGTTGATGACACCGCCATGGCAGACCAACGCGACCCGTTCGGCGTCGGTGTCGGCGATGTGCCGGTGCAACGCCGTGACGACCCGGTCCCGGAAGGCGCGTCGCTTGTCGGCTCCGGCCGGACCGAACCAGTCGTCGAGCAGACCCTCCAGGTGCGGGTCGCCCCGTTCGAGTTCCTCCAACGGGATGTACACGGTCGTCCCGCGGTCGTATTCGCAGAAATCGACGTCCTCGATCGTGTCGAGTTCGTAGGCTTCTCCCAGGTGGGCGGCGGTGTCGATCGCCCGGTTCATCGTCGACGACAGCAACAGGTCGGGTGGGGTGGGTTCCAGCCATGCGGCGAGCGCCTCGGCCTGTTCGTGGCCGCGCGGCGCCAGGGGTGGGTCGACGGGGCGGTCGCTTTCGACCCGCAGGGGGAGTCCGTGACGGATGAGCAGAATGTCCATGATCGGTCCGACACGGTAGTTGCGGGGTACCGTCGGGACGCAATGGAACCCCGCGACGTGGTCGGTCACGCCGACTGGCCCGGACACATCGAACGCCCCGCACGTGGTGAGGGGACCTGGCCCGCCGACGTCTGGGTCGTGTTCGTCCACGGGGCGATGGACCGTGGCGCCGGGATGGCCCATCTGGCTCGCGCGTTGCGTGACGCGCCGACGATCCGTTACGACCGGCGCGGCTACGGGCGGGCACGGCGACTCGGCACCGGTGACCTGATCCGCCATGTCGACGACCTGATCGGCATCGTCGGCAGACGACCGGTGGTGTTGTTCGGCCACAGTTTCGGGGGGCTGGTTGTCCTGTCGGGGGCCGCCACGGGTCGACTCGACGTGCGTGGGATCGCGACCTGGGAGGTCCCCGCCCCGTGGATCCCCGGCTGGGGCGGCTGGCGGGCGGCCGGCGACGACCCGGCCGAGGTGGCCGAGGACTTCATGCGGTCGATGGTCGGTGCGCAACGCTGGGAATCGCTACCCGCACGGACCCGTGCGGAACGTCGTGCCGAGGGGGTCGCACTGGAAGCCGACACCGACCCGGTCCTCACCGCCGGTGTGCCCTTCGACCCGTCCAGGATCACGGTCCCGTGCGTGTTCGGATCCGGTGACGTGTCCGCCGCCCCGTACCCGGCAGCCGCCCGTTGGTTGGCCGACCGCGTGGCCGACGGGCGGGTCGAGATCATCCCGGGCGCGACCCACGGGGCCCCGATGGCACGGCCCGGTGCGATCGCGGCGTTGATCCGTTCGGTGGCAGGTGGTGACGATGCGATCGTTGACTGAACTGTGGTCGCGCCCGGATGCGGGCGACGGCGGCACCCGGACCGCGTTCGTGTTGTCCGGGGGTGCCGCGATGGGCGCGTTGCAGGTCGGCATGCTGCGCGCGTTGGTGGAACGGCGCATCCTGCCCGATCTGATCCTGGGTTGCTCGATCGGCGCGATCAACGGGGTGGTCCTGGCCGGGGGACCGACCCTGCAGACGGTCGGTCGCATGCAGGACATCTGGATGGACCTGATCGCCCGCGAGCTCGTCCCCACCGGTCTGTTGCCGTCGCCGGTGCAACTGGTCCGCAAGGGCGAGTCGATCTCGTCGAACGACGCGATGCGTGGCCTGCTGGAGGAGATCGTGCCCGCCGCGGAGTTCGAGGGACTGAGCGTTCCGTTCCAGTGCGTGGCGACCGACATCGACACCGGTACCGCCGCGTGGTTCGACAGCGGCCCGGTCGTACCGCCGGTGCTCGCCTCCTCGGCGGTGCCGGCGATCTTCCCGACCGTGGAGATCGGTGGGCGACGCCACCTGGACGGGGGCATCGTCGACGACGTCCCGATCCACCGGGCCGTCGAACTGGGTGCGAACCGGATCTACGTGCTCCAGGTCGGCGCCCTGGATCGGCCGCGTCGTGAGCTGCGACGCCCCGTGGATGCGGCGTTCCTCGCCTACTGGATCGCACGACGCAACCGCCTGCTCGGGGATCTGGCACGGGTCCCCGACCACGTCGAGGTCGTCCTGCTGCCCCACGGTGACCCCGAGCCGGTCCGTTTCGACGACGTGTCGTCGAGCGCGCACCTGATGGACCTGTCCTACCGAGCATCCGCCGATCACCTCGACGCGCTGGCCGACGGTCGGCTGGAACCGACCTTCGGACCACTCGGCGAACCGGCGCCGGACCAGCTGCGCGTCCGGTCCGATGAAGGCGGATTCGCGACCGCCCACCGGTTGTTCGCCGCGGCCCGCGACCTGATCGCCCGCCCGGGCGCAGCCGAACGGTCCGAGTCCGACGAGGCCGGTGCAACGGACTCGGGCGCACCCGGTGTCGCGGGCGTCACCGCGACCGGGCCCGTGATCTCGTTGTTCGATACCGGACGGATCGACGACACCGCCCCGCCGGAGGTCTTCGAGGAACCGGACGAATCGCGAGGACGTCTGATCGAACGAGCCGAAGCGCTCGGACCCGCGATGCGGGCGTTGATCACCCGGATGTTCGAACGGGAAGCCGACGAACCCGGCACCACGACCGGTGCGGACCATCCCGACCCGAACGTCGACGCCGGGGTCGGAACGGACCCGTCGGCGGATCAGCCCGCCGAGAAGTAGACGCTCTTGACCTCGGTGTAGTTGTCGAGGGCACCCAGACCCAGCTCGCGTCCCAACCCGGACCGCTTGTAGCCGCCGAAGGGTGCCTGGACCCGCACCGACGAATTGGAGTTCACCGACAACGTGCCGGTGTGCAGCGCTCTGGCGACCCGGATCGCGCGGTTCGCGTTCCCGGTCCACAGCGACCCCGACAGGCCGTAGTCGCTGTCGTTCGCGATGCGGATCGCGTCGGCCTCGTCGTCGAAGGGGATCACCGCGGCGACCGGTCCGAAGATCTCCTCGCGGGCCACCCGCATCGAGTTGTCGACGTCGCCGAGTACACACGGGGTCAGGAAGAACCCGTCCCCGGCGGGTTGCACACCACCCGAGACGACCCGGGCACCCTCGTCGCCGCCCACGCCGATGTAGTCGATCGACGTCGAGCGTTGTGCCGCGGAGATCAACGGACCCATCTCGGTGTCGGCGTCTGTCGGGTCACCGACGGTGATCGCCTCGGTGTGCGCGGCGAACGCGGTGATGAACTCGTCGTAGACGCTGCGTTCCACCAGGATGCGCGACCGTGCGCAGCAATCCTGACCGGCGTTGTCGAACACGCCCGAGGGCATGCGTGCCGCCGCTTCGTCCAGGTCGGCGTCGGCGAACACCACCGCCGCGGACTTGCCGCCGAGTTCCAGGGTCACCCGCGCGATGTTGTCGGCGCTCGCCCGCAGGATCGATGCTCCGGTCGTCGTCTCCCCGGTGAACGAGATCTTCGCGATACGCGGGTCGGTCACCAGGGCGTTGCCGACCGACCCGCCCGGGCCGGGCAGCACGGTCACCGCTTCGGGGGCGACACCGGCCTCGACGAGCAATTCGCCCAGTGCCAGCGCGGAACGTGGCGTCAACGATGCCGGTTTGAGGATGATCGGGTTCCCGGCCGCGAGTGCCGGCGCCACCTTCCAGGCCGCGATCATCAGCGGGAAGTTCCAGGGCACGATCAACGCACACGGACCGACGGGTTCGCGCAACGCCACGCTCAAGCCGTCGTCCGCGATGGGCAGCACGGCGCCGTGGTGTTTGTCGACGGCTCCGGCGTAGAACTCGAAGGTGGCCACGGCGGCGGCCACGTCCCCGTGGGCGGCGGTGATCGGATGTCCGGCGTCGGAACACTCCAGCCCCGCCAGTTCGTCGCGGTGTGCATCGAGCAGTTCGGCGACGCGGTGCAGCACGCGACCCCGTTCGGGGGGTGGCACCCGGGACCACACCCCCGATTCGTGCGCGGCGGCGGCGTTCCGGGCGGCGACGTCGACGTCGGACGTGCCAGCCCGGGCGACCGTGCCGATCACCTCGCCCGTGGCGGGGGAGCGGACCTCGAATGCCGCCCCGTCGGCCGAGTCGCGGCGCTCCCCGGCGATGATGAGCTGTTCGGTCACGGGTTCCTCCCGGTCGGGGTCGGCGGTGCCCCGGAGTCTGTCACCGCCTCCGGGTCGGTGGGGAACCCGCCGCTAGGATCACCCGGGTCGCCGGCTCGAGACAGAGGAACACCATGGGACGACTGGACGGAAAGGTGGCGCTCATCACGGGGGCCGCCAGTGGCATGGGTCGGGTCGCGTGCGAACGCTTCGCGGCCGAAGGCGCGCGGATCGCCGCACTGGACCTGACCGAGCCGACCGACACGGTCGCCGCGGTACGGGCCGCCGGCGGCGAGGCCGTCGCGGTCACCGCCGACGTGTCCGACGAGGCGTCGGTCGCCGCGGGGGTCGCGGCCGCGGTCGACGCGATGGGGGGTGTCGACGTGCTCTACAACAACGCCGGGATCTCCCCCGGCGACGACGGCGACACCACCGAGACGTCCGTTGCCACCTGGGACCGCACCCTGGCGGTCAACGTGAAGGGTTCCTGGCTGTGTGTGCGGGCGGCCCTGCCGCACCTGCGGGCATCGGGCGCCGGCTCGGTGATCAACGTGGCGTCGTTCGTCGCCCACATGGGGGCCGCGACCCCCCAGATCGCCTACACGACCTCCAAGGGTGCGGTCATGGCGATGACCCGTGAGATGGCGGTGTGCGAAGCGCGTCGGGGGGTACGGGTGAACGCCCTTTGTCCCGGACCGGTCCTCACGCCGTTGCTGGAGAAGTTCCTGTCCGATGACGCGAAGAAGCAGCGTCGTCTGGTGCACATCCCGATGGGCCGGTTCGGAGAGGCCGTCGAGATGGTCAACGGCGCCCTGTTCCTCGCATCCGACGAGTCGTCGTTCATGACCGGCCAGGCCCTGATCATCGACGGTGGGATCACCGCCGCGTACGTGACCCCGGAATGAGTGACGTGGACGAATCCGTTTCCCCCACCCCGACCGACCCGTCGTATCCGACCGACCGGGGCCGTCTCGACCTCGGCGCGTTGCGTGCCGCCGTCGCCGACGGGTCGATCGACACCGTCGTCGTCGCCGCGACCGATCTGCAGGGACGCCTGATCGGCAAACGTGTCACCGGCTGGTACTTCCTGGACCTGGTCGCCGACGCCGGTGTGGAGGCGTGCAACTACCTGTTGGGCGTCGACGTCGACATGACCCCGTTGCCCGGGTTCACCTTCGCCAACTGGGACACCGGTTACGGCGACATGACCTTCGCGCCGGACCTGTCCACGATGCGGATCGTGCCGTGGCTCGAGGCCACCGCGGTGGTGCTGTGCGACATCGTCGACGAGCACGACCGCACCCCGGTGTCGGTGTCGCCCCGCCAGATCCTCAAGGCCCAGGTGCAACGTGCTTCGGAAGCCGGGTTCGCCGTCGCCACCGGTGCCGAACTGGAGTTCTTCCTGTTCCGGGACTCCTACACCGAACTGGCCCACCGCGGCTGGGCCGACCCCCGGCCCCACTCGGACTGGATCGAGGACTACCACATCTTCCAGACCACCCGCGATGAACACGTGATCCGCCGGATCCGCAACGCGATGGACGCCTGCGGGATCCCGATCGAGTTCTCCAAGGGCGAGGCCGGCCACGGCCAACACGAGATCAACCTGCGCTACGCCGAGGCCGTCGAGATGGGCGACCGGCAGGCGATCTACAAGAACGCCGTACGCGAGATCGCCGACGCCGAAGGCTGTTCGGTCACCTTCATGGCCAAGTGGTCCGCCGACGACGTCGGCTCGTCGTGCCACTTCCATGTGAGCCTGACCGACGCCGCCACCGGTGCACCCTCCTTCGACGCGATCGACGGGACCTCGGCCGGTTCGCAGCGGTTCCGGCATTTCCTCGGCGGGATCATCGCGGCATCCCGCGACCTGACGCTGTGCTGGGCACCCACGGTGAACTCCTACAAGCGGTTCCTGCCCGGTTCCTGGGCACCCACCGCCGTCGCCTGGGGTCACGACAACCGGACCTGCGGCTACCGGATCGTCGGACACGGCGCCGGCACCCGACTGGAATCCCGCATCCCGGGTGCCGACGTCAACGGCTACATCGCCGCGGCGGCGCTCATCGGCGCGGGGATCCGTGGGATCGAGCAGGGTATCGAACCTCCACCCCCGACGGTGGGGAACGCGTACGAGTCCGACGTGGAGCGGATCCCGTGGACGTTCCCCGAGGCCATCGAGTGTTTCGCTGCCAGCGACGTGGCCAGGGAGATCCTGGGTGACGACGTGCACCACCATCTGGAGAACTCCGCCCGTCAGGAATGGGCGGCGGCGAACCACGCGGTCACCGACTGGGAGCGCCGCCGCTACTTCGCCCAGTTCTGATGCGGAGCGTGTCACGATGAGCGGAGCCGCCCGACCGCTCGTCGCGGTGACGTCCCGTCGCATCCCGGCCGAACGGATCTCCCACTGGCTGGAGCCTGCCCAGGCCCTGCCCACGTACTATCTCGACGCACTGCACGCAGCCGGTGCGATCGGCGCGTCGATCGTGTACCAGGACCCGGACGAGGTCGATGTCGACGAGTTCCTCGCCCGCTTCGACGGCCTGGTGGTCACCGGTGGTCTCGACGTGGATCCGACGCTGTACGGCCAGGACCCGCATCCGGAGCTGAGCAGCGTCGACACGACCTCGGACCGTTGGGAGATCGCGTTGCTCGACGCGACGCGTCGTGCCCGCAAACCGGTGCTGGCGATCTGTCGTGGTCAACAGTTGTTGAACATCTCGGCCGGGGGAACCCTCCACCAGCATCTGGGCGATCTGCCCGGTGTGGGGGAGCACGGGATCCCCGACGGGGGAGGGGGCACCCCGAACGCGATGATCGTCGAACCGGGATCGCTGCTGGCTGCCGCCGTCGGTACCGACGGGGTGGTCGGCCGCTGCCACCACCACCAGGCCGTCGACCGGATCGGCGACGGGCTCGTGGTCACCGCCCGGACCGCCGACGGTGTCATCGAAGGACTCGAGGCGCTCGACGACGCATGGACGGTCGCGGTGCAGTGGCACCCGGAGGATTCAGCCCGCTACGACCCGGTCCAACAACGCCTGTTCGACGCGTTCGTCCACGAGGTACGTGCCTGAACCGGACCGGGGGAGAGCGGTCGCCCGGCCCCGATCCGGTCAGACCATCGTTTCGAGCCGCGGTCGGCGCGAACCCGCGGCGCCGGTCCGGGTGGCTTCGAACCGGTGACCGTGGGCGAACATGCCCGACAACGACAGACCTCCCAACGATTCGGCCAGCACCTCGGGGTCGGTGGCGACGAATCCGCTCAGCACGTCCACGCCGTGGGCGAACAGCAGCGGCGCCAGGGGAGTGGACGGTCCGACCACGACGGTGGTCGCGTCCACCGCGAGCTCCAACAGACGGGGCATCGTCGTGTTGACCAGCGCCGAACCGGAGATGAACACGAAATCGCTCTCGGGCAGCAGGTACTCGCATGCCGGGTCGGGGTAGTCACCGGGCCGGGTGCAGCGTTCCAGGGTCCGCAGTTCAGCGGCACGAGCCAACGATGCGGGCGCGAACGGGAAATGGCCGATGACCGACACGACCTTGCCGTCGACCGCGTCCGCCCACGGGTCGAACAACGTCGGCCACGGATCCTCCGCGCAGCGCGCGAACCCGTTGGCGCCGGTCCGGGACGGGCTGCACCACCAGGCGTTGATCGCGGCGAGGCCCAGGCCGGCTTCGGCGAAGTTCCAACTCTTCGCGAGCTGCGCGACGTCCCGGAGCGGTGCCCCGACGAAACTCGGCGCGTCGTACTGCGCGGGTCGGGACTGCTCGGTGAGCGAATACGCGATGCCCAGGCCGCCCTCCGACGAGGTGACCCGGCACCAGCGCAGGCCAACCGAGCCGGAGGTCACGGTCACCCCGGCCGGGATCGCCTCGATCAGTTCGTCGTAGATCCGCCACGGATCGGCCATGTGTGCTCCCTTCGCGGTCGGAGGGCACCCTTCGCACCACCCGGTCCGGCCCGATGTTAGTAGGCATGCCTAACATCGCGCATCGTGGCATCCGAAATCGACCGTCGCGGCCCCGGTCGGGCATCTCCGGGAACCGGTGGGCCACCGGCTGAGACCGTCCGCGCGATGGGCGTCGGTGTGCGGCTCCCGGCATTCGGTGGACCGTTCCCCGGTGTCATCCGGATCGGGCGAGGTCACCGAGCGCGTCGGCCAGGGCCACAATGCGATCGGCGTCCTCCAGATCGTCACCGCACCAACGGGCGGGGAGGGCGGACGCACCAAGGTACGCGCCCGCGTACGCACCGGTCATCGAGGCGACGGTGTCGGCATCGTGGCCGGTCGCGACCGCGTTCGTGATCGCCGCCTCGGCGTCGTCGGGTGCGTGCAGGAAGTGCCACAACGACATCGGCAACGACTCGAGGACGAACGCCCCGCAGTACAGGCGATCCGACGCCCCGGTCGGCGTGAGCCCGGACATTTCCGGGACCGCCGCGAGCCGGTCGACGAGCCGTACCGGTTCCCCGGTGAGGCCACGCGCCCGCCATTCACGTTCGACCTCACCCGGATCGGCCAGGTCCCCGACGGCGTCACACAGGTCGGCCACGAGCACGTCGGGGTCGAGCGCACCGACGGGTGTGGCGATCAGCCGTGCCACCAGCCACGCGTGGGCGACCGCGGACACCACCGCCATGGCATTGGCGTGGGTCGGCACCGCGGCGACCGCGGCGTCGAGGCGCAACGCGTCGAGGTCGTTCGTGTGCACGATGCCGATCGGTGCGACCCGCATCGCGGCACCGTTGCCCGCCGAATCGACCCCCGACAGCCACCAGGGTACGTCGTCACGCAGGGCACGGACCGCGGCGATGCAGGTCCGGCCCGCGCCCCGTGCCCCGGGCAACCAGTCCATGAATCGCGCCGTGAGATCGACCGGATCGATCCGACCGCCACGCGCGATGAGCGACTCGGCCACGCACAGGGTCATCTGGGTGTCGTCGGTCCAGGTGCCCACCGGGCCCGAACGCCAGCCGCGCCAGGGGCGGTAGTCGACGAGCCGTCCGAACTCCTCCCGGATCCGAGTCGCGCTGTGGGTCTCGGCCGGCCGGCCGAGTGCGTCACCGACCGCGGTGCCCAGCATCGCGCCGCGGACGGCGTCCCGACGCGTCGCGTCCGTCGTCGCGTCGACCACCATCCCCGGTCCGCCCACCGGTCCGGTGCGACCGGGCGGGTCGAGACCGAGTTCGGCGAGGTGCCGTCGGAACCCGTCGCGTTCCTCCGCGCCGTCGGGCGGCGTCTCCGTATCGGACATGTGCATCTCTCCCTCCTGCCGGTCGGGCGACCGGCCTCGGCCACATCCTCCCAACCGGCTGTGACATCTTCAGCCGGCCCCGACCGGACCGACCGTGGACCGCTCCGTGGTCGGGTCGTCGCGTCCGGTCCCGACGCACACTCCTACACTGACGCCATGACCGACGAGCAGCCCACGTTCCCCCGGACCGGTATGAGCGCCGAGGAGGTGCTCGCCACCCTGGAGGGCATGCGTGGCGACGACCTCGACTGGCGGTCGGGACGCGCGTTCAGCCTCGTGTACAACCCCGGCGACGACGCCCACGAACACCTGCTCGAGACCGTCGCCACGATGTACCAGCACGAGAACGCGTTGAACCCGCTGGCATACCCGAGCCTGATGACGATGGAGCTGGACCTGGTGGCGATGGCCGCCGAGTTGTTCGGCACCGCACCGAACGCCGGGTCGATCTCGTCGGGGGGAACCGAGTCGATCTTCCTGGCCGTCCAGGTGGCCCGGGACCACGCCCGGCAGAACCGTGGCATCGCCGAACCGAAACTGGTCACCGCGATCACCGCCCACCCGGCGTTCGCGAAGGCCGCCTGGTACCTGGACATCGAACACGTCTTCGTGCCGGTGCGCGACGACGGACGCATGGACACCGACGCGCTCGCGGCCGCCGTCGACGACCGCACCGGCCTCGTCGTGGGTTCGGCGCCCTGCTACCCCTACGGGGTGATCGACGACATTCCCACGATCGCAGGCATCGCCGCCGACAACGGTTCGCTCTGCCACGTCGACGCGTGCCTTGGTGGCTGGTTGCTCCCCTGGTACGAACGCATCGGCGAGGACGTCCCACCCTGGGACTTCCGGGTCGACGGGGTCACGTCGATCTCCGCGGACGTCCACAAGTACGGCTACACGTTCAAGGGCCTGTCCACCGTCACCTACCGGACCCGCGAGCTCGTGAAACTCCAACAATTCTGGTACGACTCGTGGCCGGGCGGACTGTACGCGTCGGGCACCACCGCCGGGACGCGCGCCGCACCACCCATCGCCGGGGCGTGGACGGCGATCCACCACCTGGGTGCCGAGGGGTACATCGAAAAAGCGAAGATGGTGCGCGACGCCGGACGCATCTTCACCGAGGGGATCGAGGCCATCGACCGGCTGGAGATCACCCACACCCCGGACATCCCGGTGTTCGAGTTCACCGCACGGGACGGTTCGATCCTGGCGATCGCGGACGGCATGGACCGTCGCGGTTGGCACCTGGACCGCCAACAGGGCGGCCTGCACCTGATGTTGTCGCCCGGACACCTGCCGGTCGCGGAACAGTTCGTCACCGACCTGGCCGACGCCGTCGCCGAAGCCCCCGTGGGTGACGGCGACGGGGGCGAACTGGGTGGTACCTACGGCGGGGTCGTGTGAGCGTCGGCGCCGGAACCGAGGTCGTCCGGGTCGACACCGCCGCCGGGTTGCGGGGGATCCTCGACGAGGTGGCCGGTGCCCCGGCCGTCGCGTTGGACACCGAGTTCCATCGTGAACGGACCTACTTCCCGAAGCTCGGGCTGGTCCAGATCGCGTACGAGCCGGACCGTCTGGTGTTGATCGACCCGATCGCCGTCGACGTCGCTCCGCTCGCGGAACTGCTCGAGTCGGACACCACCGTGGTCATCCACGCCGCCTCCCAGGACCTGGAGGTCCTGCGTCTCGTCACCGGGGCGGTGCCCCGTGACCTGTTCGACACCCAGATCGCCGCCGGGTTCGCCGGGTATTCGAACCCGTCGTTGGCGCGTCTGCACGAGGGGTTGTTGGACGTGAGCCTGTCCAAGTCGGACCGGTTGACCAACTGGCTCGTGCGACCGTTGCCCGCCAACGTGTTGGACTACGCCGCGGACGACGTGCGCCACCTGTTGCGGATCCACGACCTGTTGCGGGCCGACCTGGAGAAGCGCGGACGGCTCGAGTGGGCCGCCGACGAGTTCGCGTTGGAACGTGAACGTGCGTTGGTCGCGCGCCGGCCCGAGGACGCGTGGCGACGGGTCAAGGGCGCCGGCAAACTCCGGGGTCGGGCCGCAGCGGTCGCACAGCAGGTCGCGTCCTGGCGGGAACGACGCGCGGCGGAGATCGACATCCCGGTCCGCCACGTGCTCGGTGATCTCGCCCTCGTGTCGATCGCGCAGCGGCCGCCCCGCGACGTGGCCGGCTTGGGCAAGGTCCGGGGCATGGACGGCCGCGGACTCAAGGGTGGGGTGGCCGAGGACCTGTTGGACGCGGTGCGACGGGGAACCGAGGTCGAACCTCCCGCAGTCGACAAACCGCGTCGTCGCAAGAAGTCGCCGAACACCGGACCTGCGGTGACCTTGTTGTCCAGTTGGTTGAACCAGTACGCACACGAACTGCAGATCGACACCCAACTGCTCGCGACCCGGGGCGACATCGAGGCGTTCGTCGAGCGCTCCGGTCACGGGCGTCTGGCCGGGGGATGGCGACGCGACCTGGTCGGCCGTCCGATGCAGGAACTCCTCGACGGCGAGGCGGCCCTCGCGTTCGAACCCGGCCGTGGCATCGTGCTCGAACCCCGCAAGTGATCCCGCCGAACGGCCGGCCCGCTCCGGTGGGTGGTCGGACCGTTCAGCCGGCGGGTTCCAACACGACCGCCTGACGGGGCGCGAGCCGTCCGTCGAAGCGCGTTCCGGGTTCGGAGCGTCCGTCGGATGTGATCGCGACGGTCCCACCAACGCCGTCGACGGTGACGGCCTCGTCGGTCATCGACACCAGGACCGTCACCGGAACCGACCCGGGTGCCGTCCGCACGAACCCGACCACCCCGTCGGGGGCGTCGATGAGCTCCAGATCGCCCGCCGTCAGGGAACGCTGCCCGCGCCGCAGCGTCAACAGGTCGCGGTACAGGTGCAGGATCGACCCGGGTTCGGCCCGGGCCGTCTCGACGTTGTGGCGGTCGGCTCCCGGTGGTGCGGGCAGCCACGGGTCCCGCCATCCGTGGCCGGTCGAGGCGTCCCACGGGATCGGCGCGCGGCACCCGTCGCGTCCGCCCGGGTCCACGACACGATCGTCGGGGATCTCGGCGTCCTCCAGGCCCAGTTCCTCGCCCTGGTACAGGAACGGTGTGCCGCGCAGCGTCGTGAGCAGCACCGCCGCGGCACGGGCCCGCTCCTCGGATCCGGTGGCGTCGACGGGCGCATTCGGCCACGACGAGAACCTGCTGCGGTGGCGTACGACGTCATGGTTCGACAACACCCAGGTCGGCCAGCCGTCAACCGCTGCGAACGCGGCGTCGGTCCGTCGGATCGTGTCGCGCCACAGGTTCGCGTCCCAAGCCAGACCCAGCGGCGCGAAGTTGAACGACAGGTGCAGTTCGTCGTTGTGACCCAGATACGGCACGACCAGGTCGACGTCCAGCAGGTACACCTCGCCGACCATCATCGGTTTCTGCGGGTAGGAGTCCAGCAGGGCCCGGATCCGCCGCAACAACGGGTGCGTCGCGGCTTCGTCGTTCAGCGCCGAGTGGGGGATCCCGACGAGTTCGGGCGGGTCGTCGGCCAGTTCCGGGTCCTTGCCGATCAGGTGCACCACGTCGGCACGGAAACCGTCGACACCGCGGTCCAGCCAGAACCGCAGCGTGCGGTGCATCGCGGCCTCCACCGCGGGGTTCGCCCAGTTCAGATCCGGTTGTTCGGGTAGGAACTGGTGGAGATACCACTGTCCGCTGGGTTCGTCGAACGTCCAGGCGGGTACCGGCGCGAAGGCCGCGGTCCAGTTGTTGGGCGGGCCACCGTCGGGGGCGGGATCCCGCCAGATGTAGAAGTCACGGTGTTCGGCATCGGGGCCGCCCAGCGCGTCCCGGAACCAGGGGTGCTCACGGGATGTGTGGTTCGGCACCCAGTCCAACAGCAGACGCATCCCCCGGGTGTGCACGTCGGCGAGGAGCGCGTCGAAGTCGTCCAGGGAGCCGAAAACCGGGTCGATGTCGCAGTGGTCGGACACGTCGTAACCGAAGTCGGCCATCGGGGACGGGTACACCGGCGACAACCAGAGCGTGTCCACGCCCAACCAGGTCAGATGATCCAGGTGCTCCCGGATGCCCTGCAGGTCGCCGATCCCGTCGCCGTTGGAATCCGCGAAGGATCGCGGGTAGATCTGGTACACCACCGCGTCCTGCCACCAGGTACGTTCCGGATCGGCCATCGCCGCAGCGTAGCGGTGTGGATCACACCGGACGTACCTGATTGGCAAAGCCTCCCGGGACCTCTTAGGATGCAACGGCAACGTCCATGGACCACATGGATCAACCGTCGTTCGCCTAGTGGGAGTGGCCGGTGAAAAAGGGTCGTCATCGTCGCTTTGCCGAAGCGCGTGCGCTCAAGCGTACGACCAATCCTGGCTTCGAGGAACTGCTCAACGGTGGGCAGGAGGAGCCGTGCCCGGAATGTGACGCACTGCCCGGAGCCGATCACGCCAGTTGGTGCCGCTTCGAGGAGTCCCAGTTGGAGGACTGACCGTGGCGGTCAGTTCCCGGCGTCGTCCAGTAGTTCGCCGAGTTTGAAGATCTCGTCGCGTCGCACCTCTCCGACGAAGGCCCCCGAGTCGTCCACGACCGCCAGACGGTCGGCTTCCTCACCCTCGAGCGCCCCCAGGACGTCGCGGAGCGTCCAGGACATCCGGGCGACCGGTAGATCGGTCTGCATGACCTCGGTGACCGCGCGAGCATTCCATTCGTCGCGGGGGACCGCGGCCGCGTCACGGAGCACGCACATCCCCACGTAGACCCCTTCGGCGTCGAGCACCGCGGCGGCGCGTTGCCGGTTCTGGACCACGTGCCGGGACATGAACTCGGCCACGGTGGCATCGGCGGGGACCGTGAGCACATCGGTCATCAACGCGCTCGACAGCGGCAGTTCGAAGCGGCCCTCCAGATACCCCTGCCGTCGGCTCTGCTGGGTGGGCGAAACCGACTTGTCGCCCATCAGCAACTGGGAGGTCGCCGCCGCGATCAGACCGGGGACCACGAAGACGGCCTTGCCCGTGGATTCGGCGACGAACATGACCCCGGTCAGCGGCGTGCGATAGCCGGCCCCCAGGAACGAAGCGATCCCCAACACGGTGAAAAGCGAGATCGTCGTGGCCGGATCGGCGTCGGAGTCGAGTCCCGATGCCATGACCAACCCGGCCACCAGACGTCCCAACACCGCACCCTCGACCACGAGCGGGATGAACTTGCCGCCCGCACCACCCCCGGCGACGGTGAACGCGAACGCGCACAGGCGGATCACCAGCAACGCCGTGACCAGCCACAGCCCGCGGGTCGGGTCCGCGATCCACGCGAAGATCTGATACCCGGGACCCAACGACAGGGGGGTGTCGAACAGCAGGGTCGAAAGCACGACCAGCGTCGCGCTCGCCGCGCCGAAGCAGGCGATCCGGACCCAGGGGCCCAACGCGTGCGACAGACGTTTGGCCGTGCCGAGCACCCACACGAACCCTCTGGCCCCCACCCCGGCGAGCAGGCCCACCACCGCCGCGCCGACCAGGTCGATGCTGGTGAATCCGGTCCCGGCGGTGGTCAACTCGACGATCGGGGACGTCCCCATGACCGCCACGTAGGTGAGGTAGCTCGACGCGGCCGCCACCAGTGACGAGATGATCCCGTGGCGGGCGATGTCCTCGGTGTAGGGGACCTCCAGCGCGTAGAGCACGCCGGTGGCCGGGGCCTTGAAGATCGCGGCGAGCCCGCCGGCCGCGCCCGCCACCAGCAGCGCCTTGGCGTCCTCGGAACGCAACAGGCGGCCGACCCGGCTGTTCGCGGCGGAACCGATCGCGGAACCGATGTAGATGGCGGGGCCCTCGAACCCCATCGCGCCACCCGAACCCAGGGTGGCGACGCTCGCGATCACCCGTCCGAGCACCGGGCGCTGGTCGAGCGGGCGCTTGGTGTCGTGGTAGGCGGCCATGTAGGCGTCCGAGGTGGTCGGGTCGGCACCGCCGGCGATGAACCGCAGGCTCAGCATGGCCACCACCAGGCCCACCGCCGGTGCGGCCGCCTGCACGGCGACCGGCGCGTCGAGCAAGCGGCCGAGCGCGGCGTGGGCGGTGACCGCGTCGAACGCCGCGACGGCCAGCCCGGTGACCACCCCGATCACGACCGCGGCCACCAGCAGCACCTGGCGC
>CAZVFF010000011.1:0-6294 GCA_964626395.1 uncultured Iamiaceae bacterium
AGCCGTTTCGGCTTCAACCATCCGGGCCCGGCGCTCTTCGTCGTGTTCGCGCCGTTCGTCCGGATCTTCGGCCCGATCGGCATGTACGTCGCCAGCGCGGTCACCACCACCGTCTGTCTCGTCGGGAACGTGGCCGTCGGACGACGTGTCGGCGGGCCACGTGGTGCGGTCCTCGGCGCTGTCGCGTCGGTCGCGCTCGTCGCGATGGTCGGCCCGTCGAACATCCTCGACCCCTGGAACCCCTCGATCGCGGTCGCACCGTTCCTGTTCTCGATCCTGTGCGCGGCGGCCGTGACCGAGGGACACGTGCGGCTCCTGCCCGCACTGGTCGCCACCTGTTCGTTCATCGTCCAGGCCCACGCCGGCTACGCGCTGTTCGCGATCCTCCTCCTGGCGGCGCCCGTGGTGCGATTGCTCGTCCGTGACGGCCGTCACGCCGGGGGGACGATCTCACGGCATCGATTTCCGATCCTCGTCTCCCTCGTCGTGGCCGCGGGCTTCTGGGCCGCACCGCTGGCCCAACAGCTGCTGAGCTCCCGGGACAACCTGAGCGCGCTGCTGCGCGGTGCAGGCGATCCCGACGGAACGACGATCGGCCTGGGCACCGCAGTCCGAGTCGTGGCCGCGGCGTTCCGTCCCGGTACGTGGACGGCGTTCGACTGGTCGTCGATCGGGGCCGCTCCGGAGGCATCGGCGGCTTGGCTCTGGGCGCCGTTGCCCACGGCGATCGCACTCGGCGTCGTCGTGCGGGACCGGGATCCCCGGGTGTTCCGCTTCGCTTCCCTGGCCGGTGCGTCGATCGTGACGGGGATCGTCTCGATCGCCGTGCTGCACGGCGAGGTCGCCTGGTACCTGGTGTTCTGGCTGCGCCCGCTGGTGATCATCACCTGGGGATCGATCGTGTTGTCCTGTCTGACCCTCGCTCCCCCGGCGATCGGCTCGAAGGTCCGGCCGATCGGGGGCGCGGTCGTGGTGGTCCTCGTCATCCTGTGTGTCCCGGCCTCGATGCGGGCACACGCCGATGCGGTGGCGCCCGGCCAACGGACCCGCGACCTCGCCGACGAGGTCGCCCCCCACCTCTCACACGACGAGCGCTACCTGCTCCGGTGGTCCGACGACCGCCCGGTCCTGGGCATGCAGCCCGGTTTCGTCGCCCGACTCGAGGATCGTGGTTTCACCGTGTTGCTCCCCGCGACGAGCCGCCACGTCCGGGTGTTCGGTGCCGGACGAGTGCACGGACAACCCGTGCGGGCCACTTCGGAGATGGTGGTACGCGGGACGGTCCTGCCAGTCTCGACGATCCCGGTCCCCGAGGGCGAGGATGTGGTTCTGATCAGCGAGTCACGGCCAGCGGGAACCGGTGAGCGCGTCGCCGAACTCGTCATCGAACGTCAGGCATTGATCGCGGAACGGGACCTCGCCGTCGATGACGCGCGGGCGAACGGTGCGACCGACGAGGAGATCCTCACGGTCGCCGCCGGGTACGCGCCCGATCTTGAACGGAACGACGCCGCATACGAGTCGCTCGCCGAGGCGGGCAGCGCCTTCGTGGTCACACTCCGGCCGGTCCGCTGAGCAGACCGCGACGACCCCGATCCCGGATCGGCTAGAACGTGTTCCATGTCATTCAACATCGCCGACCTGTTGGAACACGCCGTCGACGCGGTTCCCGACCGCACCGCGCTCATCGTCGGCGACACGACCCTCACCTACCGCGAGCTGGACCGGCAGGCCAACCGTCTCGCCCACCGGTTCCTGGCCGACGGCTACGGCCGGGGCGACCACATCGGTATCCACGGTGTGAACAGCGCCGAGTGGATGGTCGCGATGTTCGCCGCGTTCAAGATCTCGGCGATCCCCATCAACATCAACTACCGGTACGTCGCCGACGAACTCGCCTACCTGTTCGACAACGCCGACCTGGTGGGGATCGTCCACGACGCCGCCTACACGACGGTGATCGCCGAGGCCGCCGCACGGTCCGGGTCGATCCGTCATTCCTACGCGATCGACGACGGGTCCGGGACCGACACGTCCGTGCTCGGGTCGGTCGCGTTCGCCGACGTCCTCGCCACGGGATCCGACGAGCGTCCCGCCGTTCAACGTTCCCCCGACGACCTGTACATCCTGTACACCGGCGGCACGACCGGGATGCCCAAGGGTGTCATGTGGCGCCACGAGGACGTGTTCTTCGCGCTCGGCGGCGGGATCGAGCCGTACTCGGGCGTCCCGGTGGCCTCGGAGTTCACCCTCGCCGAGAAAGCCGCCGCGTCCCCCGCACCGATGGTCACCCTGTGCGTCCCGCCGCTCATGCACGGCGCCGCGCAGTGGGGCACGATGCGGTTCCTGTTCGACGGCAACACCGTGGTGCTCGTCCCACGGTTCGACGCCGAGGAGATCTGGTCCGAGGTGGAACGCTGCGGGGTGCAGACCCTGACGATCACGGGCGACGCCATGGGACGCCCGCTCATCGAGGCACTCGACGCCGAACCCGACCGTTGGGACACCTCGTCGGTGTTCGTCGTCGCGTCGTCGGCGGCGGTGTTCTCCCCCACCGTGAAGGCCCGGTTCCGGGCCCGGTTCCCCGACGCCATCCTCGTCGACGCGATCGGCTCGTCGGAGACCGGACACAATGGCATGACCACCACGGCCGACGCGGAGCCCGACCGTCCCAGCGAAGGGCTCGCGGTGACCGTGAAGGGCTACGAGGGTTCCGTGGTGCTCGACACCGATCTCGCGATCGTGGAACCCGGGTCCGGGGTCGTCGGCAAACTCGCCCGCGGCGGGCACATCCCCGTCGGATACTACAAGGACGAGACCAAGACCGCGGAGACGTTCATCATCGCAGCCGACGGCAACCGGTACGCCATGCCCGGCGACTTCGCGACCGTCGAGGCCGACGGCACGATCACCCTGTTGGGTCGCGGGTCGGTGTGCATCAACACCGGCGGGGAGAAGGTGTTCCCCGAAGAGGTCGAAGGTGCGCTCAAGTCGCATCCGGCGATCTACGACGCGGTGGTGGTGGGTGTCGCGGACGAACGTTGGGGGGAACGGGTCGCCGCGTTGGTCGAACTGCGCGAGGGAACCACGCGACCCGTCGACGAGGACCTGATCACCCACTGCCGCGGCCAGCTGGCCGGTTACAAGCTGCCCCGCACGATCGTCACCGTGGACCGGGTGGTCCGCTCCCCCAGCGGCAAACCCGACTATCCGTGGGCGAAGAGGACCGCTGCCGCGGCGAGCGACTGACCGCCCGGCCGCCCGAGCGACGGGCGGGTCCGTCGCGTCTCAGGTGCCGGTGAACTGCGGGGCGCGCTTCTCGGCGAAGGCCCGGGGGCCCTCCTTGGCGTCGTTCGTGGCGAACACCGGGAAACCCAGTTCCTGTTCGACCGCCAACGCCGCGGCTTCGTCGAGGTCGCGGGTGGCCCGCATCGAGGCCAGCACGGCCTGCACCGCGATCGGACCGTTCGCGGCGACCAGTTCGGCCAACTCGATGGCCCGCTCGAGCGCCGCACCGTCGGGCACCACGTGACCGATCAGTCCGATCTGTTTCGCTTCGGCGGCGTCGATCATCCGGCCGGTGAGCAACAGGTCGGCGGCCATCGTGAAGGGGATCTGGTGCTGCAGACGCACCGTGGAACCCCCCAGGGGGAACAGGCCCCGGCGCACCTCGGCGATCGCGAACCGTGCCGATTCTCCCGCCACACGGATCTCGGTGGCCTGCAGGATCTCGGTCCCACCGGCCACGCAGTAGCCCTCCACGGCGGTGACGATCGGTTTGGAGGGCCGGAAGTGCCGGAGCAACGCGTGCCAGGCGATCTCGAGTGGGTCCGAAGCGTGCCCTTCCGGGGTCGGTCCGGCATCGGACGGGGAGACGTCCATGTCGCCGAGCGCTTTGAGGTCCATCCCCGAACAGAAGTTGCCACCCGCTCCGGTGAGCACCGCGACCCGCAGGTCGGGGTCCTCGTCGAGTTCGTGCCAGGCGTCGTGCGCGCCCTGCAGCATCGCCGCGCTGAACGCGTTGCGGGCCTCGGGCCGGTTCAGCGTCACGACCATCACGTGGCCGCGACGCTCCACCAACAGGTCGTCGTCGCTCACTGATCGCGCCGGCCGCGCTCGAGGGCTTCGACGATGCGGTCGGCCTGGGTGCGGTGCTCGGCGACCAGCAACGCCAACCAGAACCGGAACAGTCTGGCCATCGAGTAGCGGCCGATCAGCACGGCGCCCACGATCACCAGTGCGAGTCCGATCGCGCCGCCCGACAGCATGTAGGGCATCTGTTCGGCCAGCACGGCGGTCCCCGACGCCCCCCAGTAGCCGATGAACACGATCACGACACCGACGATCACCAACGCGATGCCGCCCCAGAGCAGGTAGGTCTCCTGTTTGGGCACGGCCTCGGGGACGGCGAGGCCGGCCACGTCGGATCGGAAACGTTCCATCCGGTCCGGCGACGTGTCGGTCCCGCTCGGGTCGGTCCCGGTCGGGTCGGCCCCGGTCGGGTCGGTCGGTGTCGAGGTCTGCTCGGTCATGTCGTTGCTCCCAGGTACGCGGAGGCCAACTCCGCTTCGATTGCAGAAGGTTCGCCGATGGCGGTGATCCGCCCGCCGGCCATGATCGCCGCGCGGTCGGCGACGCCCAGCACGGTTCGGGCGAACTGTTCGACCACCAGGATCGAGACGCCGGTGGTGGCCACCGATGCGACCAGTTCGTACAACTCGGACACGATCAGCGGCGCCAGGCCCATCGACAACTCGTCGAGGACGAGCACGGCCGGGTCGGTGGCCAACCCACGGGCGAGCGCGAGCATCTGTTGTTCGCCGCCGGACATGGTGCCCGCCAGTTGGTTGCGACGTTCGCCCAGACGCGGGAACCGGCTGTAGGCACGTTCCTCGACGGTGGCGGTGTCCACGCCGGCGTAGCTGGCCATCCGCAGGTTCTCGTGGACGGTGAGTCTGGGGAAGACCCCGCGCCCCTCGGGGATCATCGCGATCCCGACCCGGGCCAGGTCGTGGGGGCGGGTGCCGTTGATGTGGCGTCCGGCAAGGTGGATGCACCCGTGGGTGGCCGGCACGACCCCACCGAGCACCTTCAGCGTCGTGGACTTCCCGGCACCGTTGGGCCCCAACAGTGCCAGCACCGAACCCCGTGGCAGGGTCAGATCCACGCCGTGGAGCACCTCGATACGGCCGTAGGAGGCACGCACGCCACGCAGTTCCAGAACCGGTTCGGCGGTCACAGGCCCCCCTCGGTCGCGCCCAGGTAGGCCTCCTGGACCTGGGTGTCGGCCTGGACCTCGGCGGCGGTGCCCGATGCCAGGATGGCACCGAAGTCGAGCACGAAGATCCGTCGGCACACCCGCATGACCAGCGGCACGTCGTGTTCGACGAGCAGGATCGCCAGACCCCCGTCGGCCAGTTCGGTCAACAACCCCGACAGTTCGTCGGATTCGGATTCGGACAACCCCGATGCGGGTTCGTCCAACAGCAGCACCTTCGGACGCGTCGCGAGTGCTCGTGCGATCTCGACCAGTCGGGCGCGGCCCGTCGGCAACCCGTCGGCCCGCGCGTCGGCGATATCGACCAGGTCGAGGCGCGCCAGCAACGCGTCGGCGAAGTCCGCCGGGTCGGGATCGCCGGCCTGTTCACGCAACTCGGCTGCGACCAGCACGTTCTCACGCACGGTCATCGACCCGAAGCTCTCCAACCGTTGGAAGGTCCGGGCGATCCCGGCCCGGGCACGTCGGAACGGCGCCATACCGCTGATGTCGCGCTCTTCGAGTCGGATCCGTCCCCGGTCGACGGCCTGCAGGCCGGTGATGGTGTTGAACAGGGTCGTCTTGCCGGCACCGTTCGGGCCGATCAGCCCGGTGATCATGCCCGGGTCGACGCGCAGCGACACGTCGTCGAGCGCGAGGTTCCCGCCGAATCGGACGGTCACGTCGGAAACGTCAAGCAGGGGCATCGCAGTGCTCCCCGGACACACCCAGTCCCGTTTCCAGGGCCTCCAGTTCGGCCGCCGTCGGGGTACGACCGGCGAACGCGAACTCCTCGGGCACCGGCGGTGCCGGCCCCGGCCCGGACCCGCTCGTGTCGTCCGCGGCTCCGAAGCGTTCCCGGAAACGGTCGATGGTCTTCATGACCGCACCGTCGGGGTTCCGGGCCAGGGTCACCCCGACCAGACCGGGCAGGATCAACATGATGTCGTGCAGCGACGGGTACACGTCGCCGAGGCGTGGCATCGCGACCAGCAGCCCGGCGCCCACGAACGCACCGGTGATCACCGCCACACCAC
>CAZVFF010000011.1:6304-18096 GCA_964626395.1 uncultured Iamiaceae bacterium
CACCGACGACCGCGAGCAGCAGCACCGCGAGGCCGGGCAGGGCACCGTTGATCAGGCTGAAATCGGACCGTCCGACCATCTCCTTCCAGCACCCCAGCAGATAGCCGCCCACTCCGGCGATCCCCGCGGAGAACGCGAACACCGCCAGTTTGGTGGCGGTCAGGTTCATGCCGATGGTCGCGGACGCCGCCGGTGAGTCCTTCATGGCCTGCAGACGCCGCCCGTACGCGCTGCGTCGCAACGCCAACACGCACAGGCCCAGCACCACGAACACGACCGCCATGAAGAACAGGTACGCGTGGTCCCCGGCCAGGTAGGAAGGTCGGCCGAAGGGGCGCGCGTCGCTGGAGAAACCCTGGTCCCCCATGAACACCACGTTCTCGACCACCAACGCGAACGCCATCGTCGCCAACGCCAGGTACAACCCGCGCAGACGCAGCGCGGGCAGGGCCACGAGTGCCCCGACGACCGCGGCCACGACGAAAGCCACGACCAGGCCCAGCAGGGATCCGTCGGGTCCGACGATCCGGACCGCCGCATAGGCGCCGAGGCCGGCGAAGGTCAGCTGTGCCAACGAGATCTGGCCGGCGTACCCGGTCAGGGGCACATAGGACAACATGACGATCGCGAGTGCCATCACCACACCGAGCGAGCGCAGGCTGGCACCGGTGAGGCTGTAGGACAACACGGTGATCAGCACCAGCAACCCGACCCCGCCGGCCAACCCACGGCCCATGGTCGGTCGGGGGATGCGCCCGAGTTTCTCGGTGGCGGCCGAGACGCGGACCCGTTCCTGGGGGATGAAGATCAACACCAGGAACAGCAGGATCGCGGGCAACGAACCGCGGATGTCGTTGAACCAGGTCGGGATGGACCCCATGTGGGAACCGGCCAGGTCCATGTAGGCGGTCGACAGTCCCAGGATGACGGCACCCAGGAACGTGAGCGGCAGGCTCTTGAGACGACCGACCATCGCGGCGGCGAACGCGTTGATGACCAACAACGTGAGCGTGCCCTGGTCGAGGTTCCCCAGTTGGGGGGCGATGAGGATCCCGGCGAGCCCGGCCAGGAACGACCCCAGCATCCAGGACGCCATCGAGGTGCGGGCCGGGTTGCAGCCGTTCAGGCCGGCCAGGTCACGGTCGTCGACGACGGCGCGCATCGCCACGCCCAGCCGTGACCCCTTGAGGATGACCCGCAACCCGACCGCCACCAGCACCGCACAGATCAACACGATGATCTCGTGCCACGCCAGGCTGACGCCCGCGAACCGCACGACGTTGTCTCCGAAGAAGCGTGGCAGTTTCGGTGGCGGGGTGATGTTGCCGGACCACACGACCTGGGCGACGCCCAGCAACCCGACGAGCAGACCGATGGTGACCACGATGCGGGTGATCACCGACGAACCCGACAGGTGGCGCATCAACAACCGTTCCACGACCGCACCCAGCAGGGGTGCGAACACGAACAACGCGAGCACGATCGCCACCGGTGCGGGCAGGTGCCGTTGCACCCGCAGGTCCCAGTAGACGTACGCGACGATCATGCCCATCGCGCCGTGAGCGAAGTTGAAGATGCCCGAGGTCTGGTAGGTGACGACCAGCCCGGACGCGGCGACCGCGTAGATCCCCGCGGTCGCCAGCCCCAGGATCGTGAACTGGATGATCTCGGCGAAACTCACGCGCGGTCCGTCCGCGTGGGTTCATCGATCCGGGTCATCGCAGCGGGTTCTTCTCGGTCGTGGACGGTCACTTCTTCTTCGGGACCGCTCCCCAGTCACCGGACACCTCGACGACCAGGTCGGGGTCGCAGTCGAAGCTCTCCCGCGGGTCGTTCGAGTCGCCTTCGGGGTGGATCGTGGTGAAGGCGTCGTCTTCGATCTGCATGATCAGCATGCAGTCGTTCACCTGGTTCTCACCCGGGTTCTGGACCGGGTGCAGGCCGCCGCCGTCCCATTCGGTGATCTCGTGCAGTTTCTCGAGCAGTCCGGTCCTTGTCAGGTCCGAACCGAGTTGGGACGCCGCGGTGGCGAACAGCAGGCCGGCGGAGAACGCCTGGACGCCCAGGGTCGTCGCCGGGGTGTCCGAACTGGTCTTCTCAAACAGGTCGATGTATTAGCTGATCGACGTTGAAGGGTTCTCGAACGGTTGGGTGTTGGTCTGCACGTAGACCCCGTTCGCGATACCGGATTCGGCCAGCGTGGTGTCGTAGTACTGCTGGCCGAGCTCGATCACCTCGGGGTGGTAGTCGGCGTCCGACATCGCCTGGAGCATCCCGGTGGCGGCGTTCACGGTGTCGACCATCGTGACGTACTCGACACCCTTGTTCTTCAAGGTCTGGACCTGGGTCTTCCAGTCCTCCTCGATCGTCGGGTAGGTGCCGGTGTAGATGAACTCGTAGCCGAGGGATTCGCGGGCCTGCACGGCGCGTTCGCCCTGGGCCTTGGAGGCGTCGATGCCCGGGTAGAAGATCGCCGACTTCTTGATCGCGTCGGGGAACTTCTCGGCGAAGTACTTCGCGTCGCCGGTCGCGTACACGTCACCGGGGTTCGGGATCGGTGACACGTTCAGGGGGTTGAGCGACATCGGGTAGGTGGCGGTGTACCCCGAAACCGAGACCAGCTCGCAGTCCACCAGCGGCTGGGCCATCGGTGAATCCTGCACCACACCGTTGCCCACCAGGGCGAACAGGTCGTCGTCGCAGGCCTCCTTGGCCGCGTCGAGCGAGCTGAACAACTTCGCGTCGTAGGTCTTCAGGTCGAGTGTCCTACCGTCGATGCCGCCCTGGTCGTTGCACCAGTCCACGAACGCCTGCATGGACGGTTCGATGCCGGCGGTGGGCACACGGACCGGTCCGGCGTTCTTGTCGGAGATCACCCCGATCTTGATCGAGTCGTCGGTGACACCCACATCGGTGGCCCCGCTCGCGTCGCCTTCGGCACACGGTGCTTCGAGGGTGCCGAACATGCCGGCACCTCCGGTCTCGGCGGCCACGGTGGTGTCGGTGGACCCGGTGCCGGGGTCGGCGCTTTCGCTGGTGTCGGTCCGGTTCCCGCAACCTGCCGCGACGAGGGCGACGGCGATGCCGACGGCGGCCAGACGACGGCCGCGGGTCCGATGGGACGTGGTGGTTCGTTTCATCGTGTCTTCGAAGCTCCTCGGGGATTCGTTCGAACGCGGGCCCGCCTCGTCTGACGGATCGTCAGGTGAGGTTATCGGATCGACGCGCGGCACAGTGGCAAAAGGCACAGTCGGGGGTTCCGCTGCACGGACGGGTGCACCGGTCACGGTTCGGCCAGGGCGCGACCGAGCCGGTCCAGGTGCTCGGCTCCGCCGCCCAGGCGCTGTTCATGATCCTTGGCCCAGCGGAAGTACCGATGGACGGGATGGTCCAGATCCATCCCGATTCCGCCGTGCAGGTGCTGGGCGGCGGCCACGACCCGTTGCGCGGCTTCGGCGGTGAAGAACTTGGCGACCGCCACCTCGGAGGTCGCGTCGTGTCCCGAGGCGAGACGCCACGCCGCGGACCACGCGGTGAGCCGGACGGTCTCGGTGTCGATCCAGGCATCCGCGGCCCGCTGGGACACCGCCTGCAGGGTCGCGAGTTTCACGCCGAACTGTTCGCGGGTCGACACGTGGGCGGCGGTGAGCGCGAGCGCACCGGCACACGTGCCCGCCTGGGCCACACACGTCGCCACGACCGCGCGTTCCCACCACCAACGGACCGGGTCGATGTCGCCGGGGCCGGTCAGGATCGCATCGTCGTCGACCACGACCCGTTCGAACCGCACGATCGCGGAGGGTTCGCCGCTCATGGGTGCCAACGCCTCGGTGGTGACCCCGGCGGAATCGGCCGGGACGACGACCAGTCGGGTCGTGTGGTCGGCGAACACGACCGGCACGACGATCGCCGCGGCGTCGGCGGCGTGGGGCACGTACCAGGCGGTGCCGTTCACCTCGTGGCCTGCACCGCCGGCGGCGACGGCGCGCGCGGGTTCGGCCGAGTCGTCGACACCGACGGGCGCCCCGGTCAGGATGATCGACCCGTCGGCCACACCGGGCAACCACCGACGGCGTTGCGCGGTCGATCCGAAACGGGCGATCGGTGCGGCTCCCAACACGAGCGTCGCGTACGCCGGCAGGGGCGCGGCGACACGGCCGACCGCCTCGACGACCAGTGCGACCTCCAGGAACCCGTGACCGGCACCGCCGTCGTCGACGGCCAGGCCGAGCCCGGTCAGCCCGGCATCGGCCAGTTTCCCCCACGCGTCCCGGGGCCAGTGGCCGGGACCCTCGGCTGCGGTGGCCCGCAGCACCTCGTGGGGACAGGTGTCGGCCAGGATCCGGTCGGCCAGCTCGACGATCTCGCGTTGGTGTTCGGCGAAGGTCAGGTCCACGGTCGGTCTCCTCAGCTTCTCGGGACCCGTGGCAGGCCCAGTCCGAACAGGGCGATCAGGTCACGTTGGATCTCGTTCACGCCACCGCCGAAGGTCAGGATCAACGACCCCTGGATCGCACGGGCCAGCGACCCGCCGGCCACGGCCAACGGCGACGAACGGTCCTGGGCGGCGCGTGGCCCGACGATCTCGGCGAGCAGCCGGTAGGCCTCACCGAAGAACTCGGTGCCGTACACCTTGATCCCGCTGGCCAGTGCCGGGTCGGCGGTCGGTGCGGTGGCGGCTTTCCAGTTCATCAACCGCAACGCGTCCAGCCCGCACTCGACCCGGGCCAGGTTCGTCTGCACCCACGGTTCGTCGATGCGGCGTCGCCCGTCGGGGCCGTGGTGGTCGCGGGCCCAGGCGAGCACCTTGTCGTAGGCGGCCTCGACCGACCCGGGTGGGGCGAGCGACACCCGTTCGTAGTTCAACTGGTTCACGATCAGGTCCCAACCGTGGTTCACCTCGCCGATCACGGCGGCGGCCGGCACGCGCACGTCGTCGTAGAAGGTCTGGAACGTCGAGGCGTTCACCATGGTCTCGATCTTGGTGAAGCTGTAGCCCGGGTCGGTGGTGGGGACCGCGAAGATCGTGATGCCCCGGTGTTTGGGGGCGTCCGGGTCGGTGCGGGCCGCCAGCCAGACGTAGTCGGCGTAGTCGGCCAACGAGGTGAACACCTTGGCGCCGTTGATCACCCAGTCGTCGCCGTCGCGTACCGCCCGGGTCGTCAACGACGCCAGGTCCGTACCGGCATCGGCTTCGGTGTAACCGATCGAGAAGTGCAGTTCCCCGGCCAGGATCCTGGGCAGGAACCAGTTCTTCTGTTCGTCGGTGCCGAACTCCTGGATGGTGCGACCCACGGTGTTGATCGTCAGGAACGGGGTGGGGGCGTTCGCCCGCCACGACTCGTTGGTGAAGATGAACTGTTCCAACGGGGTGGCGCCGCGTCCCCCGAATTCGGTGGGCCAGCCGATCCCCAACCAACCGTCGTCGCCCATCTTGCGGACCGCGGCCAGCGATGCCGGGCCGCCGGTCTCGCCGTTGGCGCACTCCTCGGTCACCTCGGGGGTCATCAGTTCGGCGAAGTAGCCACGCAGTTCGTCGCGCAGCGCCTCCTGTTCGGCCGTGTACGCGATGTGCACCGGAGCGGAGCCCCCTCTGATCGGTTCGTCGGCCCGTCCCCGCCGGTTGCCACCGGGCGGGTCGGCGTGGTTGGAACCTGTTCTACACCATCGGTGTGTGCCGTCCGACACTTCATCTGACGTTGTGTCAGAATCCGGTTCCATGACCGACGAGCCGACCAATCCCGACATCGACCTGGTGAGCGGCGCGTTCTGGGCCCGGAACCCGCACGACGAACTCACCTGGATGCGCCACAACGCCCCGATGTACTTCGACGCCAACTCGGGGGTGTGGGGCTGTTCGACCCACGCCGGGGTCATGGAGGCCGAACGCCTCCCCGGGTTGTTCTCCAACGCGCAGGGCATCCGGCCCGACGCGCCACCCCAGGCGATGATGATCGACATGGACGACCCCGAGCACCGGGACCGTCGCAAGTTCGTGTTCAAGGGATTCACCCCGAAACGCACCAACGCCCAGGAGCCGTACCTGCGTCGGGTGTGCCACGACATCATCGACGGCGTCTGCGAGAAGGGTTCCGCCGACTTCGTCTGGGACATCGCGGCGCGCCTGCCCCTGATCGTCATCGCCGACCAGCTCGGCGTCGCACCCGAGGACCGCGACACGCTGTTGAAATGGTCCGACGACCTGCTCAGCGGGCTCACCGGCCTGGAGGATCCGACGAAACTGGCAACCACCGCGGAGGCGTTCGGCGGCTACTGCGAATACGCACAACGCGTCGCCGACGAACGCCGCGCGGAGCCGACCGACGATCTCATGAGCGTGCTGGTCCACGCCGAGATCGACGGGGAACGCCTCGACGCCGACTCGGTGATCGCCGAGTCGTTGCTGATCCTCATCGGTGGCGACGAGACCACCCGTCACGTGATCTCCGGCGGGTTGTACCAGCTGCTCACCGAACGGTCCCGCTGGGAGGAACTCCGGGCCGATCCGTCGATCGTGCTCACCGCGATCGAGGAGATGCTGCGCTGGGTGTCGCCGATCAAGAACATGAACCGCACCGTCACCGAGGACACCGTCTTCCACGGCGCGGAACTGGAAGCCGGCGACAGGATGCTGTTGCTGTACCCGTCGGCGAACCGCGACGAGGCCGTCTTCGACGATCCGTTCACCTTCGACATCCACCGGGACCCGAACGAACACGTCGCGTTCGGCGGCTACGGCACCCACCACTGTCTGGGCAAGTCGCTGGCCCGTCTGGAACTGCAGGTCATGTTCGAGACGTTGCTGGAACGCCTCCCGGACATCGAACTGGTCGACGACGCCGAACCGGCCTACCGGGCCGCGAACTTCGTGTCCGGCTACGAGACGCTGCCGGTCCGGTTCACCCCGACCGCGCCGGTGGGCGTCGGCTGACGACCACCGAGCGGTACCTCACGCGTCGCCGGTCGGTTCCTCCGGTTCGTCACCGTCATCGTCGTCGGCACTGCACGCCCGGGGCTCCGGGTCCGGGTATGCGGGCAACGCGACGGGTTCACGGCGCTGGGAGAAGTCGAGCACATCGGCGAGGTTCGCGGCGTTCGCGTCCCGCAGGGTCATCGGTTCCAGGTCCCAGCGCCACTCGATCATCTTGAGCACCGAGCAGTGCTCGTAGGGACCGTCGTCGGCCACGCGGGCGGCGGCGAACGGTGACACGACGATCGCGGGGACCCGCGGTCCGAGTGAGGAGAAGTCGGTGACACCGTCGGGGTCCGAACCCGAGTCGTCCTCGACCGCCGGGGGCGCGACGTGGTCGAAGAACCCGCCGTGTTCGTCGAAGTTGATCACGAACACGGTGCGGTCCCACTGGGGCGACGACGCCACGGCCTCGTACACCTGCGCGACGAGCGCCTCACCGACCTCGAGGCTGCCGTGGGGGTGCATGTCGTTGGACGTCCCGGTGAGTTCGGCGAGCAGGCCGTAGTCCGGGTCGACGAACGCGACGTTGGGTAGTTCGCCGGCGGCCGCGTCGGTGAGGAACTGCTCGTAGGGGTGCGCGATGTCGTCGTATCTGCCGCTCCGGTAGAACGACGTCATCGGTTCGTCGTGGTAGTAGTACCCGCCCGTCAGGCCCGCTTCCCGGAGCCGGTCCCAGATCGCCACCTCGATCTCCGAGGGCCGCTCGTCCAACGGCGGGAACGGGTCGGTGTCCCCGGGGTCGAGCGATCCGGGGAAGATGAAGTACCCGGGGACGTCGGCGGTGGCCGAGTGCTGGTACAGCCGGTTGGGCCAGGTCGGTCCGGGTACGGAACAGAAGTAGTTCGAACACGTCGTGTAGTTCTTCGCGAGCGTGCCCATCACGGGAAGTTGCGAGTCGGTGTAGTACGAGATCGGGAACAGATCGCCGACCGGCGCCGTGGCGAGGAAGCCGTCCATGCGGCCACCGTTGATCTGGGTGTTGACGTCGGCGGGCATGTGACCCGGGTCGGCGTAGTCGCAACCCTGGGGGTCGTCGACGATGTTCCACGGCTCGTGCTCGTCGCCGTCGGTGTCGGCGTATGCCAATCCGGCGGTCCTGCCGTCCGCCCCCGGCAACCATCCGAGCAGATGGTCGAACGAACGGTTCTCCATCATCAGCACCACGACCGTGTCGAAGGGCGCTTCGGACGGTTCGGGCCGGGCGGGCACCCCGGTGGTGGTCGTCGCCTCACCCGACGCCTCGTCGGACCCCGAACCGGAACAGCCGGCCAGTCCCAACATGCCGACCGCGGTGGCCCCCACGAACAGTTCGCGACGATTCAACGGTTCCATGTTTTCCCCCGGGTCCGGATCCCGGCGATGCTAGCTTCACGACTCGTATGCGGCGCGTGCGGGAGGATCCGACACCGGGGAACCGGACCGTCGGCGTGGCGCACCGGGAACCCACCGGGACGACACGGGCCTGACATGGTGGTCCATCCCGCCGAGGCGGAATCGGTGGCCACGACCGCGCCGGACGACGACGGCCCACCGGATGACCAGCGAGCCGCGACCGGCCGGGCGGGCGCGCTCGACGACCGGACGCTCGACAAGTGGATGTTCCGTGTGGTGGGTGTTCTCACGGTTGCGCCGATCGTGATCGGAGCGCTCCGAGCCGGACTGTCGGGGTGGGTCCCGGCGCTGGACGCCGCGCACACGGTCACCGCCGCGAAGTACTCGCTCGGTCGGGACCCTCTGCTGGTCGGGATGTACACCGACGCGGCGAACTGGATCGACACGTCCGTGTACTTTCCCGGACCCTGGTTGCTGTGGTGGATGGCGATCCCGGTCCGGGTCCTGGGGGCCACCTGGGGCCCGCTGCTCTCGATGGCGGCGCTGAACTCGGGGTGGATCGTGCTCGCGGCATGGGCGGTACGACGACGCCTCGGATACCGCCGCGGCGCGTTGGCACTCGTGTTCATGGGCGCCACCATCTGGACCTTCGGTAACGCGCTGTTCTACTCACCGGTCCCGATGTTGATGGTCGTTCCCGCCTTCATGGCACTGGTCTTCGTCGCCTGGGCGGTCGCGGCGGGCGACGGGGGCGTGCTCTGGCTCCTCGCGTTGCTCACGAATTTCGTGTTGCTGGACCACCTCGTGTTGACAGCGGTCGTGCCGCCGATCGTCATCGCCGCGCTGGTCTGCTGGGGCGTGGGCGTGGCACGCGACCACCGTCGTGATCCGCCGGGCAGACCCGGGCTTCGACGACGAACCGTGCGGGAAGCCGGCTCGGCGCTCGTGGTGACGCTGGTGATGTGGTTGCCGTCGCTGGTCCAACAGGTCACCGCCGATCCCGGGAACCTGACGAACCTGTGGCGGGCCAACGCGGCGAGCCCCCCGGTCACCGCGATGTGGGGGCGCGCGTGGGGCGCGCTGCTCCGGATGTTCACCGAGCCACCGTTCTGGCTGCACGGCAGCCGGACACGCAACCTGCTGCTCCACGACCCGTCACCCGCGACGACGCACCTGGTCGTGGGGTCCGTCGCGCTGCTCGGCACCCTGGCGGTGGTGGGTGTGGCGGCGTGGCGGCTGCGGGACCGGTCGGCGGTGACCGGCGTGGCACTCGGCGCCGTCACACTCGCCGCGACCTGGTACAATCTGGCACACCCCCGCACGCCGGCCGGGTTGCCGAATCTGATCGGCTACCTGCTCTCGACGTGGGTGTCCGCGATGTTCGTGACGTTCGCGGTGGTCCATGTGCTCGTACGTCTGCTCCGCGGACGTTTCCGGAAGGCCGGTGTGGCGGTCATGCCGGCTGCGGCGGCGTGCCTGTTCGCGTTGAACCTGCCGCACAGCAACATCACGACGGGTACCTACGCGATGTCCGACGAGATGATCTCCACCACGGCGTCGCTGGACGAGGAGGTGACCGACACATTGGCGGGCACCGGTCGGGTGGCGATGGCCCCCGCGAACATGTTCACCAGACCCGCGATGGTGTCGATCGCGACCGCACTCGACGAATCGGGTGTCGCCGTCTGTGTCGACGGGACACCCCAATGGACGGAGATCCCGATACCCGGCTGCCACGATTTCGACCCGGATGTGACGGTGCGCGTCCGGCGGACCGCCTATTCGGACCCCACCGACCCGGGTGGGGAGATCATCGCGAGCCACGACCCGCTCGACGGGCCCGAACGGCGCGAACTCGACCGTCTCGACACCCGACTCGAGACCGCGTTCGCACGAGGTGCCCAAGCACACCTCACCGCCGCCCATCGTGACCGTCTCATCGGCGTGCTACCCGACGGGGCGGCGCTCGATCAGGCGCTGCACCCCGAGTTCCTGGCCGATCCGCTGGATTCGGTCGAAAATCGACGGAACTTCGCGAACCTGATTCGGAACGGCGGTTCCGGTGGGGCCTGGGGCACCCCGGTCCGGGTCGACGGGATCTCCACCGCCGATCTGCGGCGCTGGGCGGAACTCGAGCACCGCCGGATCAGCTATTCCTACATCGTGACCGCGACCCGGGGCGGTTGACCGGCACTGCTCCCCGGTCAGTCGGCCCCGGCGGTCTCGCGGGCCCAGCGGTAGTCGGCCTTGCCCGCGGGCGACCGGCGGATCTCGTCGACGACCACGACCTTCTTGGGGTGTTTGTAGCCGGCGAGGTCGGCGCGCAGGAACCGTTTGAGTTCCTCGGTATCGACGTTCGTGCCGTCGGTCGGGGCGATCACGGCGCACACCGCCTCACCCCACCGGTCATCGGGGATACCGACCACGAGCACGTCGGCGACACCGGGGTGGCCGTGCAACGCCATCTCGACCTCTTCGGCGTAGACCTTCTCGCCGCCGGTGTTGATCACCCCGGACCCGCGGCCCAGAAGGCTGACGGTCCCGTCGGCCTCGACGGTGGCCTGGTCGCCGGTGAGCACCCACCGGTCGCCGTCGTGTTCGACGAACGTCGACGCGGTGCGTTCGGGGTCGTGCAGATACCCCAATGGGATCCGGCCCTTCAACGCGAGACGCCCCACCACACCGGAGCCGGGTTCGACCCGGGCGAAATTCTCGTCCAACACGGCGGTGTCGGGCGCGTACGGCGAGAAGTGCGCCACACCGCTGTGCGGGGTGTCCCCGTCGGATTCGGACGCCGCGGCGATCCGTTGGGACCCCTGCGCGCCGGTTTCGGAGGATCCGAACCCGTCGACGAAGTACTGGTTCGGGAACGTCTCGACGAACCGCGCCTTCAAGCTCGGCGACATCGGCGCGCCACCGTTGGAGATCGAGAACACCGTGTCGGCGTTCCAGCGGTCCGGGTCGGCGTCCCAGGCGTCCATCATCGGTTTGCCGGTCGCGTCGCCCACCACGGTGAACAGGTTGACGGCTTCGGTGGTGATCAGGTCCCACGCGGCCGCCGGGTCGAAGGATCCGGGCATGAGCACGACACGGCTACCGGCCCACAGCCACGACGTCGCCACCCACTGGCCCGCCGCGTGCATCAGCGGTGCCATGCACAGGTAGGTCACCGGGGCGTCCATGATGTGGTCCGCGAGTTCGGCCGGTTCGGTGACCGGGTTCATCCGCATCGGGTCCCCACCGCCGAAACAGGCGTGGAACGCGTCCTCCTGACGCCACAGCACCCCCTTGGGACGCCCCGTCGTGCCGCCGGTGTAGATCAGGTAGTGGTCGTCGCCGTCCCGTTGCACACGGGGGCGTTCCGCATCGCCTCCGGCGTCCTGGACGGCGTCCCAGGTGACGGCACCGTCGGGCAACGGCGCGTCGGTGGCGGGCGACCCCGGCACGTCGACGGCCACCAGGAACCGCATCGCGTCGAGGCGTTCGG